>CAZQLG010000190.1:0-5845 GCA_964594105.1 uncultured Desulfococcus sp.
TTTCACTATCAGTTGGTTTGATCGATTTGCAATGCGGTCCATGGCACTTCACACGAGCTGTTTTCTGAAGAAACATAGACCGTGCCGTCTGAAACGGTGACTGAAAGATCCATGGTTCGTTTCACAAGCTTTGCCATGGCCTGTATGCCTTTCCATTGAAATTGAAAAACGCAGACCTTTAAATCTTTAAATTTCCCCTGCTCTTTTGACCACCACGCGTTTGATTTCAGATTAAAGGAATAGATTTTGACCGCCTGAGAGCTGCGGGTTGCTTTTTTGATCCGGTCAAATGAAGGCTCCCCGATATCAATCCACAATGAGATCTGGTCGTCCAAAGTGCGCTCCCAGATATCAGGCTCTTCCACCGAAAACAGGCCTTTGGTTAAAGTTAATGATTTTTTGGCATTCATACAAAAGGCCAGAACTCTGGCCATCATGCGCTCCAATGTCTCTGAAGGATGCTGGGCAAGGGTTAAATTCAGATTGTCATAATGGTTGAGCTCAATATGGGCCAATGAAATTTTTACTTTATAAATCGTCGGTTTTAATGCCACAAAACATCCTTTCGGTAATTGTAAAAGACAGCCAGTTCTGTTAAAAACAAGGGACCCATAACCGAATCAGGCTGGGTCTGTCAACCCCTGCATAAGGGAAATGGGACAGGCAGATCATACAAACTTTTTTTAAAATCACGAAACCGCCATAAAATACAACCAAACTTTCAGGATTCTATAGTAAAGTATTATCCGCCTGGCCCCATGCTCGCAATTGTTTCGATAAAAAATCCATCATCCATAGAGTGATTATCAAATTTGGTCTTAACCCATATTTTTTGATGTGGCAGATTAATTTTATGTCAAGGCCATTAAGAATTCAATACCCAAACGCCTGGTACCACATAATGAACCGGGGTCGGCGATATGAGGACATATTTGCAGATGCAGAAGATTATCAAATTTTTGTGGATCTTCTGAAAGAGATAAATGAGCACTTTGAGGCGAATTTTAACGCAGTTTTATCAAGCGCAATAGTTTTTCAACAGCCTGTTGTATGCACCTGAGATGCCGCATGAGGGGAGGGTAAGATGTCGGTTTTAATTCGATGTTGGATGTTGAGCGTTCAATGTTCGATGTTCATCTGTATTTCTCTCTACTTTTCTTGGCGGGCAAAAAAAGGAAAAGGAAAAGGGAAAAATCGTATTCATTAGGTATGATGTCATGCGAATGAGTTTACCACTGACAATTAAATAAACTGCCCCCGGAATTCCCGGCATTGCAATCGGTATATTTGTGGTCAGGCCCAATCATTTCCACGGAACCCCCGACACCGTAGGGGCAAGCCCCTGTGCCTGCCCTGTAAAATCGACCGCCACCATCCCCCGGTCAAAAATGGCGGCCAACGACCATCCGATAAAAGGGCAATCACGGGGAATTCAAAAAAAGGGCAACCTCATGTCTGGTGTCACCCATCAAAAGCCGGGGTCAAGAGGAAAAACACCCCCGTATGCCAATAGATAATTCACTATTCAAGCTTTGACCCTGGAGATTCCGAAGACATTCTTGTTTGTTCATAATTTTTCCTTGCTATTTATTTAATTTAGCGCTTTAAATTAGGAGCACTGTTTTTTGCGTCCCCTGCATTTATTTGTTGGACGAAGCCGCTACGCGGAAAAAAGATTACCTAAATAAATTTAGTGTAACCTCATTCCTTTTATTGATAAAATATATTGTATCTTTTACGCAATAGGCTTTCTCACAAATCTCCATTCGGTTTTAAAGAATACAATTAAGAGGTTACGATGAAGATTGAAACACCAAATGACCTTGAGTTCAAGATTAATTAAGACTGCTTTAGTCGCTCTGTTTTATTTGGCGCGTATCTCGCTTAAGACATAAATACTTTATATTTATAAGTACAGAGTATAATAATTATGTAGTTATTGTATTGTCTCATATTTAAACGATACACAAGGAAAATAGATTATGGAAAAAACAGATGTGTTAGTATTGGGCGGTATGTCGGGAATCACTGCTGGAATCAGTTGTAGACGCCTTTACCCCAACAAAACAGTGACTCTGGTTCGTATAGAGGGTACGGTGTTGATTCCCTGTGGCGTTCCCTATATCTATGGAACAGTTGGTGGACCTGGAAATAACGTGATTCCCGACGGTCTTCTCGAAAACAACGATATTAGGCTGATCCGGGGTGAAGCGGTGAATGTAGACCGCAAACAAAAAGTTGTTGCTTTGAGCGACGGTACCGAAATTAGTTATGACAAATTGGTCTTTGCGACAGGATCAACTCCATTGGTTCCGCCCATCCCCGGTGTGGATAAAAAGCATGTATACCCGGTCAAAAAAGAGTTTGATTATCTAGGTGAAGTCCTAAAAGAAATGAAATCCGTCAAGGATCTGGTCATCATTGGCGGCGGTTTTATCGGCGTTGAATTTGCCGATGAATGCCGCAAGGGAAGAGATATCAATGTGACACTGGTCGAAGCGCTGCCGCATTGTCTGCAGATGGCAATGGATGATGAATTCTGTGACGAAGCGGAAGTCAAACTAAAGGAAGCCGGTGTCAAGGTGCTGGTCAATAGCAAGGTAGAAGAGATTCTCGGTGATGCCGCAGTAACAGGCGTTAAATTATCTGATGGAACAGAAATCAAAGCGGATATGATTATCCTTGGTATCGGTGCCAGAGCAAATACCGCACTGGCTAAAAAAGCAGGAATCGAACTGGGATTTGCCAATACCATTAAAGTTGATCGGTATATGCAGACCTATACCGACCCCGATGTATTTGCCTGTGGAGACTGTGCGGAGAAACAATCCTTTTTCAACGGTCGTCCGGTGGGCATGATGCTGGCATCCATTGCAACTGCGGAAGCCCGCATTGTTGGGTCAAATCTGTTTTCAACAACTCATCAGCATTGCGGCGCTATCAGTGTCTTTTCGACTATGATTAATGGTCGGGCCTTTGCTGTTGCTGGATTGACCGAACGCGCAGCAGATAAGTTGGGTATGGATACGACGATTACTACTTCAGCCGCTCCTGATACCCATCCGGGCGGAATGCCTGATTCCTGTATGACCAATGTGAAACTGGTCTTTGCCAAGGATACCCGCATTATTCAGGGAGGGTCTATTTCCGGTGGTAAATCCATTGGGGAGATGATCAATGTGTTAAGTGCATGCATCATGCATAAGATGACCGCGCAGGATATTGTACAGTTTCAGATGGGAACGCATCCGGCGTTGACGGCATCACCTTTGGTATATCCCATTGTCAATGCGGCATGTATGGCGGTGCAAGCTATCCGTAAATAATAGAGAAGATATCTCTCACTAAATAAGTGAATATCAGGGGAACGATGACTGCCGGCATCGTTCCCCTTTTTTCGTGTTGTGGAAAATGTAATTGTCCTGTTGTTGTCAGCAGATAAATTTATTCTCAATTTGGAGTGCAGTGACAACCGGTACCCCGGCCACCTTAGTCATTACGACGAGGCGAATGCGGTTCCAGAGCCTTTTGGCTGTGGGGTTAATCTTCGCGGGTTTGGCTTACATCTTGTATTTCAACGCTGGACACACTTGATGGCCCAATGGAAACATAGCTGCGTTTTTGGCTCGTAGGACTTCCGTTTTATAAAAAAGAACTGGATTTTTTGCAGTTTTCAGGAAAAATAATCGTATTTCATTGCCATTTTTGTAGTAAATCCAACTTAAAACTTCCGGTTTTCCTCAATCTCGAAAGTTTGAGACGTGGTCGAAGTCACCAGATTTTGTTCTTCCCAGCCGAACAATGCCTCACGGATGTAAAAATCTCTCTAATCAGCACTTCTAAAGCATTGTAAAACAACAGCATTTTAAAGACTTCCGGTTCAAAACTAAAAACGAAAGTTTTAATGTGTAAAATCACAGCTATGTTTCCATTGGGCCCCAGGGCAGCTTTCAATAGCTTATCGGCACCTCAGGCAAAGATTAGGCTGACACAAGGTCTGGTGCTTTTGGAATCCCCACTTATATCTTAATTTTGATGCAAATATTGGCAAACTGAATCACTGAAATCGCCTCAAAAAAATCAAGCATACCTTTCCAGTCCTTCAGCCCATGAGGTGGAGGAACGTGTCTATGCTTCGGCACTATTGCGATTTTTGGGCCACTGAGGACTGGCAGTTAGAATGTAGTGAATTTCAGGGGTGCCGCACTAGGGGATTTCCTGGCAAGCATGGTTCTCCCGTTGAAAGTTTAAAAAAACCAACTTTCAAGACTGCCGCGGTGTATTTTAGGCATTTTTTATTTTCGCGACACTAAAGAATTGATTTTTCATGGTGAATTGGTTAACTATAAAATTTAATTTTTACGTTAACTTCGGGAAGTCGGGAAAATGACAAGCGCAATCTTAATGGCAGGTTATAACAACAAGCGTGAAGTGAAAAAGTACAGCCGAATGGTCGCGGAACATTACGGCGAGAAATTTATTGAGACGGGTTACAAACCTTTGCGGGAATTTAAGTCTGTTAAAAACGGCAGGCAGGAAACCAAGCCCCTGATTCAATATACCCTTGAAAAGCTTTTTGAGAACGAATTCATAGATGAAATTGTTATTGTCGGACATCAGATGCTGCTTGAGCAGCGATTGGGAAATTTCATTCAAAATTTTGAAAAACCCTGTCGGCTGGTGAACCAGAGCACGAAAATACCCCATGATCTTATCCGACGTTTCAACATCACGCCCAGAAAAGTTAAATACAACTCTATCGCTGGTAATTTGATCAAAGGATATGCTGCCAGCAACGCCTTCAAAGAAGAGAAACATGCTTTGTTTGTGGCGGCGGATTCACCCCTGACGACCAATGAATTTATTAATCGTTTCCTGAAAATGGTTCAGCAGTATGAGAATGAAGCCGCTATAATTCTCCCGACCATACTCGTTGGAGATCGAAAAGACCAGCTTGGCAGACAGCCTCTGCGCCTTCTCAACGATTCGCAATATCAGCTCAACGGTACAAAAGATGAATACGGCCGGCACGGTTTTCGGCTTTCCTCTTTGATATCTGCTAACCCGCACCGTTTTGATGTGAACACGGTCAACACGGCCTATAACCTTCGAAAATGCCTGAGTCCGAACGTTCAACTAAAACTGTTTCGGATTACCCGAGGCCTGGGATACCCGAATGTATACTCCAAATATTTTCTAAGAAAAGATTTGAGCATCAATGAAACGGCCAACATTGTTTCGGCATTTTTCCATGGCCGGCTCATTTTAATTCCCATGATAGGCATAGAAGCAACCTATGATTATGACGGGACCGATCATGAGTATCATACGATCACCAAGATGCTAAAATCCGATCAAATTAAGACCGCCATCTAACTGAAAAAAATGGATGGTAAAACGATGTATGAAAAAAAATTCCACGTACCCTGACCCAGTTGATTTCAGTGTTTCTCATGCTGGCACTTGCCGGATGTGCCATGTATCGGAATCAAAAAGCGGTCGAGATGAAAAAACTGCTGGCGGCCTCCGGATTTAAGATGAGGCTGGCCGACACCCAAGGCAAAGTTGATCAGCTAAAAGAACTTCCCCAGCGCAAACTGGTCGCTCAGAATTGGGATGTATGCCGTTTTTTTCATTATTCTTGACAGTCCCGTAAAAAGTCGGATTTCGATGGCAAAGAAAAAATCTCCAAATTCGAGGCGCGCAAATCCTGAGTGATGATTCGTACTTAGCGTACTATGAAGAAACGAAGGATGCAGCGCAACAAAGAATTTGGACTTTTTACGAAGCCATTATTCTTACTTTATAGAAAAAAGTGTTATTCAATGCTTATTATGGAAGGACT
>CAZQLG010000191.1:0-5838 GCA_964594105.1 uncultured Desulfococcus sp.
AAAAGGGATTAAACTCAGCGCCAGAGGGTTCATATGACAAAATTATTTGTGCTGACATAACTAAATATTCAGGTAATTGCAATGCTGACATTGTAATTTGTCAAGCCTTACTGGAACATGTAAAAGACATAAAAAAAGCGGTTTTATCTATATACAGTATTTTAAAACCTGGTGGTGTGGCTCTTGTTTTTGTACCATCTAAAAATTCTGTTTTTGCAAGGTTAAATATTCTCATTCCGCAAAAAATAAAAAAGAGAATCCTTTATGCCATTTATCCGAAAAGTAAAGGGGAAAAAGGCTTTGTCGCATTCTATGATCAATGTACCCCATTTCATATGAGAAAATTGTGTAAGGATAATGATTTTTCAATCATAGCCGAGCGTTTTTACTATAAGAGCTCATATTTTTCTTTTTTCTTTCCTGCTTATTTTGTTTGGCGCTTATGGGTGATATTGTTTCACTTTTTTGTGAAAGAACAAGCCGCAGAAACATTTTCAATGGCTTTATATAAAAAAGTGCCAAAAGACATAATATAATAAGAAGTAACAACGTGCATATAGCCTATTTTTCAAATCAGTTTGCAGACTCTGAGGGGCATGGTCTGGCCCGGTATTCCCATCAGCTCTATTCCGCTTTGCGTAAGATACAGCCAGAACTTGAAGTGACTCCGGTTGCCGCCTGGAGCAGTTGTAATGCGGATGGCATCAGGCAGCTTAGAAATGAATTTGGTCTTCAATTGCTGCCTTGGGGAAGACGGTTGACGCCTTTGGCGTGGGCTTTTCTGAATAGACCGCCCATTGAACATTGGCTCGACAATCCGGTCGATGTGGTTCATGCCGCTTCACTCGGTTATCCTATTGCCACCCGAAAACCCTATGTGGTGACGGTTCATGATATCGGGCCGTTGACCCATCCGGAATTTTTTTCAAATATCAGCCCCTGGATAATGAAACGCAGTTTTAATCAGGCCGTGGCCAAGGCTGATGCGATTGTATGTGTTTCAAAGTCAACCGCAGATGAGCTGGCATCTTATACAAGCCAGAATCTGGCAAATCGTATTCATATAGTACATGAAGGGGTGAACCCTTTTTTTTTAAAAGATACCTACAGCGATTGTCTGGCATCGTTAAACAATTTGCCGGATCAAGGTATCCCGTTTATTTTAGCGACTGGCAAAATAAGCCCCAGGAAGAATGTGATGCGGCTTATTCAGGCATTATCAAAAATTTCGGACCGTATTCCTCATCACCTGGTGCTGGTCGGAGGCAGTGGCTGGGGGATGGATGAAGTTTTCAAAGAAATCAATAATCCGGCATTTGCCCATCGAATTCATCAGGTCGGCTATGTGTCCGATGAACAGTTGAGAACCCTATATGCTCTTGCGAGTCTTTATATCCATCCGTCATTATATGAGGGGTTTGGACTGACGGTGCTGGAGGCAATGGCAGCCGGTTGTCCGGTGGTTACATCAAATGTCTATTCTTTACCGGAAGTGGCAGGTGAGGCGGCATTGCTCGTCGATCCGTATAAAGTAGATGAAATTGCAGAGGCGGTTTTATCAGTTTGCCAAAATTATTCATTGGCTCAAGCCCTTATTAAGAAAGGACAGGCCAGAGCAAAAGAATTCACCTGGGACAGATGCGCTGAAAAAGTTGCTGATGTCTATAAAGGTGTAATCTGATCATGGTAAATTTATGTATACTGATTAATTCGCTTGCCAGTGGTGGCGGCGAAAAAGTCGCATTGACCCTGTGTGATGAGTATAAACAAAAAGGGATCGATATTATTTTCGTGTGTCTGGAAAAAAATAATTTTTATGAATCGAATCATCAAATTCATTACTTGTCTGGGCAAACCGGAACGAATGAAAATGCTGTCAGGAAATTTTTTTCTCTCTTTCTTTTTGCACTGCGATTAAAGAAACTGATCAAAAAAGAAAATATTCAGGTTGTGCAAAGCCATTTATACCGGTCAAACTATGTTAATATTCTGGCAAAATTTCTTGGATCAACCCATAAAACGCAGCTGGTAAATCACGGTATCGCCAGTCGGTATAAAGATGAAAAACTGGCAGGTCGGATAAATCTATGGTTAATAAAACGACTTTACAGCAAGGCAGACCAGTTAATTTTTCCTTCAAAAGGGATGATGCATGACCTGAAAAATTTGGGAGAATTTAAAAATGCCATGCAGGTAATCAACAATCCGTTTGATGTGAACGGGATACTCAAACTGAAGGATTCGCCTTTAACAACGAATGAATTTGTTTTTGATCCAGACAAGAAATACCTGGTGTCAGTCGGTCGGATTGAAAAAGTTAAGCGATTCCAAGATATTGTTAAAGCAGTTGGCTTGCTGAAAAAAGACGGTTTTACTCTCGAATTAATAATTCTTGGCGATGGTCCGGAAAAATCAAATATCCGGGCATTGATAAACAAATTGAATCTGAAGGAAAGCGTTCATTTGCCGGGAAGGGTTGAAAACCCGTTTAAATATATTTCCCGGTCGGATATTTTGATTTCCGCCTCGGAATATGAAGGGTTCTCCAATGTAATTGTCGAAGCATTTATATCCGGCACGGCAGTTGTCTCCACAGATTGTGAAAGCGGTCCCCGGGAGATTCTGGCACCTGATACTGATGTGCAAATTAAATTAAAACCAGGGGAAATTGAATTCGCACAGTTCGGAGTACTGGTACCGGTGAATGATCCTGAAACGTTGGCCAAAGCCGTGAAGGATTTGTTTGAAGATACAAACAGGTTTGAATCTTATTCTAAGCATGGAATCGATAGAGCGAAAGATTTTGATAAGGCGTTAATTTCACAGAAGTATATTGAGAATCTTAAGGCGTTGACGGAAAACTAAGGCATGGCAAAAATTGCAATTGTTTTAAACGCTTCGTGGAATATCTATAATTTTCGCTTACCGCTTTTGGATCGATTAAGCGGACTGGGTCACGAAATCATCGTCATTGCACCAGAAGATGAATATAGCCGTAAAATCCCCTATCCATTTCATCATATTCCCATCAAGTCAAAATCTGTAAATCCTTTTGGCGATATAGTCACTTTTTTAAATTTTTTTAAGTTATTAAAAAAGACAAAGCCGGATATATTGTTGCTATATACAATTAAGCCGAATGTTTATGGGAATTTTGCCGCTTATTTGCTGGGAATAAAAACCATCAGTAATATTGCTGGCCTGGGCAGTTTATTTATCAACCCCGGTTTGGTGACAAAATTTGCAAAAAGGTTATATCAATTGGCGATGAAGGTACCGGCAAAAGTTTTTTTTCAGAATCATGAAGACATGAAAATGTTTATAAAAGAAGGCCTTGTTTTGGAAAACATTGCAGAGAGGATTCCCGGGTCGGGAGTGGATTTATCCAGATTTACTGATTCTTCCAACTCTGTGAAAGAAAATGGGAAATTTGTTTTCCTTTTATTGTCCAGAATGCTGTGGGATAAAGGGGCGGGGGAATATGTCGAAGCGGCCAAATTGCTTTTACCAAAACGGGCTGATGTTGAATTTCAACTTTTAGGTTTTCTTGATTCAGACAACCCTCAGGCAATATCAAAAACGGAAATGGATCGACTAACTGAGACTGAGGGGATAATTTATATAGGGGCTTCAGATTATGTGGAGGATTTCATACAAGAGGCTGACTGTATTGTTTTACCGTCATATAGAGAAGGCTTGCCCCGTTCATTGCTGGAAGCTGCGGCAATGGGCAAACCCATCATCACCACGGATGTGAGCGGTTGCCGGGATGTGGTGGAAGATGGCTTTAACGGATTTTTATGCCGCCCACGCGACAGTCGGTCGCTTTTTGATAAAATGGAAAAGATGATCGGACTGGACAGTAAGGAAAGGGCCCGATTGGGTGCAAACGGAAGAGAAAAAGTGATACGTGAATTTGATCAGGATATTGTGAGCCAAAAATATATCCAGGCAATAGAGGATATTCTTGTTCGTGACGGAAAACTAACTCTGCCTGAATAAAATGGTACTTAATAGCAATCTAAGGTCTAATCTCATATAAACAGAGCATGACATAATGGGAACAATACTCGGCATATTTTTAACTTCATTAATACTTTCCATGGCATCCACCCCGTTTGTGATCCGGATTGCCAAAAAGTATAATCTGATGGACAGACCGTCCGCCAGGAAAGTACATTCCATTCCGGTTCCCCGTATCGGTGGTGTTGCCATTTTTTTGGCCTGCGCGATCAGCGGTGCGTCCTGTTTTTTTTATCAAAATGATATCACCGTAAAAATTTTTCAGGATCCCAGAATCCTCTGGTTATTCCTTGGTGCGTTGCTGGTCTTTGGGCTTGGTTTCATTGACGATATCTGGCATTTGGGATACCTGGCCAAATTCTCCGTCCAGATTCTGGCTGGTATTGTTGCATACTGCGGCGGACTTCGCATTGAACTGCTTACGTTTTTACCCCACCATTCTTTGGCACAAATCGGCCTTTCCCTACCGATAACGGTGTTCTGGGTGGTGCTGGTAATAAACGCCATTAATCTGATTGATGGATTGGATGGTCTGGCAGCAGGTGTTGGATTCCTGATAAGTCTGTTTCTTCTCATCCTCAGCGTTTTAGGCGGAAGATATGTCCCGGCTGCGGTGCTGGCTGCTTTGGCCGGATCCTTGCTGGGGTTTCTGGTTTTTAATACCAACCCGGCATCTATTTTCATGGGCGACGGCGGCAGTTATTTTATTGGATTTTTATTGGCGTCTGTCAGTATGATGGGATCCATCAAAGGTCAAACTGCGGCCAGTATCTTGATTCCCATGATTGCCTTAGGGCTTCCGCTCATGGAAACCATCGGTTCAACCCTTCGCCGGTTTATTTACGGTCAGAAATTATTCAGCCCGGATAGAGATCATATTCATCACCGGATGATGGCGTTGGGACTTTCTCAGAGAAGAGTCGTAATGATTCTATATGGTATTACCGTGCTGATGGGATGTGTCTCAATCGCGATGGTTTATACCCACGATAACAAAACGGCTCTGTTGTTGCTGCTTTTTGCCGCAGGTGTCGTCATTGGTATTCAGAAACTCGGATATCTCGACTTCCTGCGCGGAAATAGTTTCAGGTATTGGTTAAAAGATGTTTCGGATGAGGCAGGCTTATCATCAGAGCGCAGAATTTTTTTAAATTTTCAAGTGGCCATTCAACATTCGGAAGATATTGAAAACCTGTGGAAAAATATATCCAAGGCCGTGCAATGGCTCCAATTTGATCTGGTTGAATTAAGAATGGACGATGAATTACAACTTGATAACCCCACTGAGCATCTTCTCTGGTGGAATAGGGAGAGACTTGAAGATCATGATAAAAGCTGGGATTCATTTTTAAAACGTAAAACGTTGATGAAAATAGAACTTCCGCTGACACCGGATGATGGTCATAGGGCATCCGATCAGCATGGAACATATGGAACGCTTTGGTTGGTTAAGGATGTAAGGCGTGATCCCTTAAGTCATTATACTTTGAGGCGCATTGAACACCTGAGACGGACGGTGATTAAAACCATTGAAAAGATAAGATAAAAGGGGATACTTTTATTGAATAAATTGTTGATAATAGGTAACATTTTAATCTGATTTGATAAACTTGTGGATAACCCTGAGATTCATGTATCTATTATAGATTATATCATATAGTTATACCCTGTTAAAATCAGGGCTATGTTTTAGGCTTTAGCCATTCTTTAGCCAAGAAAAAAGGGGTTTCGCTTTTTGCGATAACCCCTTTATTCTATTGGTGGTGCCGGAGGCGAGACTTGAACTCGCACACCATCGCTGGCGGAGGATTTTGA
>CAZQLG010000192.1:0-5820 GCA_964594105.1 uncultured Desulfococcus sp.
GATTAGTTGGAGGTATCTGTATTTTTGAAAGGTCGGATTGATGGTAAATCAGTATCAGACCCACCTAAAAGACAATTCCTTTCAGAGTTTTATGTATTTCTTTCCTGAAATCTCTGCACAATTGAAGTGATAAAAAATTTCGAACTAAAAAAATCCTTTCTGCTTTTCCATAGCCAACAACTTCTTTTTTTCATTCTGGACCCCAACGGTATCCACCAATACCTCCTGTTTTGGGTAAAGGAGTTAGTCTCTGTCATTTCTTTGCCTGGAATATTCGGCCGGAAAACCAAATATCACGCAATTGTCGATATATAATAAGAGATAATGCGTAGCAAATCAGGTTCCTACGAACCTGGGAAAATTGCCGATGATCACAATTTAAAACAACCGGACTAACAGTGGATCATCTATGCTATTTTTGCAAAAATGCAAAAAGGACAAATCCATAAAAAAGGACTTGCCTACAAAATATTTTTAAAGGAATATGGTTAAAATGGTGGTGGTGATAATCTGTGTTTACTTGTAAATTACGTTCAGTTGGTGCCATCTCAAGCTATCGGACGGAGATCTTGCCTGGAATGTATCATCAAATAACAACTTCGGTAATGATTAGATTACAAATCTTCAACCTGAGTTGTACGATTTTTTGGAAAAAGCTGTGCTGAAATCTTGATGCGCAAGAAATCGGTGCAGATCAACTTAAAAATCGCTCAATTTAGGTTCAATAAATATGACGCCGTTACTGTTGCTATTTACACCGCCACCAATACATTAATGAAGCTTGAATGATGGCACATTCAGTGGTCTTTCTTTGTACCCTTTATAATCATTTGACAACAAACTGTTTTGCGATGAGACTGACCATCCATTTACCAATACCCGTTGCCGCCTGTTCTAAAGTTGAGAACCGATCATAAACAGTCCTGACCTCTATAACCTTATCATTATTGTCGAACTCCCAAGCACACATGGCAGGTAACTCAACGGATTTACCTTGGACATTTGCTTTGATATGATGCTCAAAGAAAGCTTTTTTGTCAGATACGATAATACCGTTTCCTGCGCTTTCAGCAGTCCACGACATCTGGCTATTTTGCCAATTCAAAAACTTTTTAATTTGTTCCTTGCCCACAAATTTTCCAAAAGGTGTAATCCAAACACCGTTATCTGAAAAAAAATTAGCCGCTTCTACATTCTTGCCTTCTTCCATTGCCTTTAAGCAGTTTATCATAAGATTTTCAATTTTAGGCATGTTTTTTTCCTTTCTATAAATTGTTTGTCTTTCTTGAAGATGGCTACTCCTAAGTACAAAGAATATACCTTAAAATATCAGATAGATGAGGCAAAATCATTGATGACGCCGACTGTTAAGTGACAATTATTCTTGAAGTCATCGGTTGCATTAACGTTGAGCAGAGGGATGCGGTGTTAAGCCGCCTTCCTCTCTTTCTGACAATACAAGCCTTGTATCAAATAATCACACCTTTAACCTCTCCACGGTTTCCTCAGCAACGCCCGTAGAAACTTCCAGAACAGGTATTCTATTGACAGTTCCGCCTGCGAGTTGCATCTCAAGAGCGGCTGATGCCAGCGCCTCAGCGTTGTCGCACTCTAAGACGGAAACACCTACCATGGTACCTGGGGGAAGCTCGACACCGGGAAAGGGATTTGCCTGACACGAGTATACAGATAAAACCTTATAGCCCTCCGGCGGATTTGATGCCAGCTTATCGATCGCTTTCGCAATTTCGGCCAGCTTATCAATATGATACGTCGTGAAACTTAAAAATTTCATTTTGCACCTCCTACATTGGTTTAAAACACATAGATAGTAAAACCGGTATAACCCTTGGTGTCGGGTCTAAGATTTGTTGCCTGGATATAAGTACGGTTGGGTGTTGTGGATGGATTTTCAGCTCCTACAAAATCAAAAAAGATCCTGTTGGGAGCAAAATAAGCAGATTTTGAGGGGCTTCTCCATTGAATTTATACCTGTTGATAGGTTAAAGTTTAAGGGAAACCAGTATTTATTTCAAGCAATGGGAAGTATTCAAAGGCCAAGAGCTCAATCCAACGATGAGTAGGAATTGCGAATAAGAATTTAGAAGAAATTACAATAAATGCAAAAATGAGCTTCAGATGAGCATAATGTTAAAATTAAAATACTATGGAAAACCATAAAATGTCAATAAAATTCGAGTGGTGATACATTGAGAGTATCGCACAAAAAATAGGCTACTAAAAACCTGTGTTCTTGCCATAATCTAAACTGGGCCATAATTAATTTTTGATCCCTCACCCGTTAAAACTCCGCCACATCCAAATGACCTTACCGGTTACGCGCCACTAAGAGAAAGAACGATCGAGTCCAGTTTGTATTTCGGCACGGTCTATTTTTTCGTTTTTTCTTAGACATGATCAGGTTTTACTTGTTACGCGAATAACGGCCCGGAATCTTCGTGAACCGCCCGGTGCGGACCCGCATGCCGGGTGATGTGGGGGCTGGGGGAGAAAACCCCCTGGCTACCCGATTGGAAACCCCAGCCAAATGCTACAACATGCTTTTTGTGAAGCTGCCAGATTCGCGAAAGCGTAATTAAATGTTTGAAATTAATACAAAGATTGATAAACCCACCGCTGTTTGGTGGTGCTTGCAGCACAAAAAGTTAAAGTAATTTGCAATGTCTTGATAAATAATTGCAGAAAGCGAGACAGGATGCAATCAGACAGTGGAATGTTGCGAGACGTCCATAAATAAGTACGAAACTAAAGTCTTCAACAAAGTTATTTACTTATTTATGAACGTTATATAATGAAATAACAAAAGGTTACACCTGGCAACATGGCATAATAAAAATTTATTTTCGCGTAGATAAAAAAATAACCTTAAGAATTGAGATCGACCTTGTCAGGTCGACACAATCCTTAAGGTTAAGGAGCGATTTTTACCCAATATCTATTTGAGGATATATATATCTGGGTAGTCCATAAGTTTTAGAGTCACAGCAATGACACCCGCGACTGACGGAACATCGTGAATAATTATCAGGCTATTGCTTTTATTCAGCTCCTCCATCATGGGTTTCGAGAACATGTCGCTGTAATCAACATAGTTGGCCCCATTGACATGAC
Source organism: uncultured Desulfococcus sp. (assembly GCA_964594105.1). Taxonomy (GTDB): domain Bacteria; phylum Desulfobacterota; class Desulfobacteria; order Desulfobacterales; family Desulfosalsimonadaceae; genus SURF-3. The sequence continues at coordinate 3,133 of CAZQLG010000192.1, forward strand.
CTTTCTTAAACTTCGCTTCATCACGAAAATCGACAAACGTGCAATTTTTTAGCTTTCTGGCATCCCCTTCGGTGGTGATTAGCGCGGCAAAATCGTTCTTGTTCACAGCAATGAGGTCCTCAAGAAGTTCCAGTTTGCCTTCCGTGGCATACCCTGCCTTTTTCCACCCCTTGATACCATCTCTCATCCAGTAGACATTCTTGTATCCATTCGTAACCGCCAACCTGGCGGCGTGATAGGATTTCCATCATGTGCTTGACGCGCAATAGGTTATAATGGGAGTACTCTTGTCTTTTGGAAACTGGGCTATGTCAAAATCAACTTCGTTCAGTGGCATATCAGTGCGTTTGTGATCCTTCGGAACCAAACAGGTTATGTGGATTGTGCCGGAAGGATGACCCTTCATGAAATCAGTCGTGTGACTGTGGCATGCAATGAATGTCGAACCATCTCCGTGAAGTTTTTTTGATTCTTCCAGGCTTACCGCTTTGAACCCCTCTCCCCCTTTTTCAGGAGCGGGTACCGTGGCCGCAAGCCCGAACGCTGAAAACCCGACTATCAACAACAATGATAAAATAAAAATTGATATTCTCCTGTGCATAACTAAACTCCTTTCTCTTTTAATGTTGTTGTTTTTTGGGTAATTGCCAACTTTCAAATATAGGCATGATCACTAAGAATCGTGTACTTATTCCACCTCCTTTCTGTCGAATTAAGCCATTACTGGTTCCTTTGAGGATAGTCTGTCAAAAAACCACATTCTCGGTGAGACACAGAATTTTGCTGACACGACCCTCATTCCGTTAACAACCAGAAGGTCGTAGTAGTTCCGGGTTTTTAGGTTTATACTCCCAACAGAACAAACGTCCCGTCAGGAGCAAGGCATGTAGTATTTGAGATGGTACCCCATGATGTGACCTCCGCAAAGTTGGAGGTTAAAGGTGGAAAGAATAGCCTTGAATTACATATACAATATTTTTGATTTGCATACCTTGTTATCATTATGCACCAAAGATATCATTGTTGTCAATAAGAAAATATAGTACAAAGGGGTGAAAATCAGATTTATAAGGAGAATCAAAAATTGCGGCAATTAATGGTAGGATTTCGTGTAACTGAGGAAGAAAAGAGAGTGCTTGACGAAATGGCGAAGAAAGAACACCGGTCACTTGCGAACTTTGTAAGGCTTTGCGTGATTACCTGCTTGGAGCACCATTACGACACGGCCTGGCCACCGGACGAGCCCGACGAGTAAAATAACCCAGGCAGAAGAAGCTAACGAAAATGGGCATTTTCATTCTCTAAAGGTCTATAAGAAAGGCTCCCTTGAGACTTTTTTGTCAAGGGGATTCGCAGCCAGGATTGCACAAAACCATCACGTATTCTGCCCTCTTTTGACCGGTCAACTGCCATAACAGTAACTATCAGAAATGAAATCTTAATTGCAAATATTATCCAGATATCATAAGTTTACATTGGGCTCAGTTTAAATGTCAAATCCAAATAAAAAAAGGAGGTAAACCATGAAAGTATCCAAAGCAGCAAAAATCTGGATCACTTACCACAACACCCATTCGAAAAAAAAATACCGTACGGTCCTATCAAGCCATTATCAAACAATTTTGTCAGAAATTCGGTGATACCACAATTGACCAGGTAACCCCCGAAGACATCCTCACGTTCTTGAACCGGCTCACAGGCGGCAACAAGCCCTATACCAAAAGGATCCGCTATGCCCAGTTATCATCTTTTTTCAATTTTGTGCGCGATAACATCGATCCCGACTCTGGTAATCCATGTGATACACCTATGATTCGGAAACTTTATCGGGAAAGAGTGGCATCGAGATTGGAAATCATTGAAAAAGAAACCGTTGATGAGATTATTTTTCGCACGACAAAAGTCCGCAATTGATTAATGCTTGAGTTAATGGCACGTGGTGGGATGCGGATCGGTGAAGTGCTGAAACTCAGATTGAAAGACATTCAGGATCGAAAATTGATTCTCTGTGAACCCAAAAGCGGTAGAGAACACGAGGTTGTGTTCATCCCACGGAAGGTGGCAGACAGGCTTCGCGAATACGCATTTCAGGTATCTGGAAATCTGGAGGACTGCATTTTTCCAATTTCCTATGAAGCAGCCAGGGTAATGGTATTAAAAGCGGGAAAGATGGTCGGTATACACCTCAGACCACATGATCTGCGTCGTCATTCTGCAACCTACGCATCCAGGTCGAGTGTACCAATTGAAATCGTCAGTAAGGTTATCCTCCGTCACGCCAACCTTTCAACCACACAGCGTTATTTGGGGACAATCAGCGATGTGGAAGCGATAAGATGGATTGAGAACATCTATGGATAGTAAAGCAAAGGGGTGAATCTCTGAACTGAGTTCACCCCATTCAATTTGGACTATGGGTTGTCTATTTTAAAAAATTCAAAAATTGATACGTTGGGGACAGTTATCACAGTTTTTGACTTCAAACCAGCGACCACAACATATGGGGGTGCTTCTTATTTTTGGTATGGCCATTTATCTATTGGTCAAATGTAAACTTTTTTTCCCTGAACAGCCTCAGAACGGCGTCTGCCGCTTCCGGGCCATAAAGCTTGCCCGCGTTATCGGAAATCTCTTTCAACGCCACATCAATTCCAAGCGCCGACCGGTAGGGTCGATGAGAGGCCATGG
>CAZQLG010000193.1:0-5798 GCA_964594105.1 uncultured Desulfococcus sp.
AGTCCAAATTCTTTGTTGCGCTACATCCCTCGTTTCTTCATAGTACGCTAAGTACTAATCATCACTCAGGATTTGCGCGCCTCGAATTTGAAACTTTTTTCTTTGCCATCGGAATCCGACTTTTTGCGAGTTTGTCAACTTTACTTTTTTGAATTAAGTGCTGATTGGAGTTTTTCGGCAAGGTCGCCCAATGTTCCTGAAGATGATGGTCTGTTTGCGGGTGAAAATTGTTTCCAGTCATCTCCACTGCCTTCTACGCCAAGGGTTATTTTTCGATTGGCAGCATGAATCTCTTCGATTTTAACGGCAATGATGTCATCAATTTTTTGTTTTTCAATTTCTGATGCATTGGGCGCATTGTTAATTTTAGATTTTGGTAACAAACCGACAATACCGGGTTCAAGATTAATAAAGTAGCCGAACGATTCTTTTTTTTCAATTCTTCCCGGATAAATTTTTCCAATAGCATATTTTTGACTGATAGTTACCCAGGGATCGCCCTCGGCATCTTTCATGCTCAGAGAGATTCTTTTTTTGATAGAATCGACTTCTTTGATCAGCACGGATACCACATCACCGGGAGATACAACATCCTCAGCGCGCAAGGTGCGCTTCAGGTAACTCATTTCACTAATGTGGACCAATCCTTCAATGCCCGGTGCAATTTCGACAAAAGCACCGAAATCAGCACACCGGGTCACTTTGCCGTTGGTTTTATCACCGTTTTTAAACTGTTCATGAACCGTTTCCCAGGGGTCGGACGTCACCTGTTTGGCGGACAGTGAGATTTTGGACGTCTCCGGGTCAATACCCAGTATTTCAGCTTTGATCGGATCATTTATTTTTAACATTTCATCCGGGTGCCCGAGGCGTGACCAGGAAAGTTCTGAAATATGAATCAATCCCTCTAGTCCGGGAACAATCTCAACAAAAACACCATACGGCATAATGGTGTTAACGGTACCGTCAACAACCGTCCCTTTTTTGGCATTTTTGAAGAATTCTTTTTTAGCCGCTTCCTGTTCCTGTTTTAATAATTCACGCCGTGAAACAACGATATTTTTACCGCGGTCTTCAAATTTTGAAATTAAAAAATCAAACGTTGCATCAATATATTCCTCCTGATTCTCAACATACCGGGTGTCGATCTGGCTAATCGGGCAAAATGCAATTTTTTTCATTATGCTGACCCGGAAACCGCCTTTACACGCCTCGGTTACCTTACCTTCAACCGGAATACGGTTTTTATATGCATCAAGAAGAAGACGATCACCACCAGCCCCTGATATGGATTTTGACAACCGAATTTCCCCATCAGCGATTGATACCACATAAAGGTCCAGCACGTCCCCGATTTGACATTCCAATTCTTTGTCGTTATTTAATAATTCACTTTTTTCGACAACACCGTCTGTTTTTGTGCCGGTATTGATAAATATATTTTTGTCTCCGATCGCAATAATATCGCCTTTGATTTTGTCTCCGATTTGAATATTATTTTGTTCTGGCAGATAGGATTCAAAGAGATCGGCAAAAGTTTCTTCCTCATTCGTCTCTGTTTCAAAAACATCATCCGGCATGATTAAATGCTCCTTGCTATAAAATTTTTGTTTAAAATTGAAAATATTTATAATAAATAACTTTTAACAGCACCTTTAAAAGGTTGCAAGTAATACGTTGATGATTTTATAATTTGAATCATTTGCTCGTGTTCGGCTGTTTTAATGGGCCGGAAAAATCGGTTGAGAATAATTTTTAATATATATTTCAATCGTTGACCTTTAACAATACAGGAATATAAAAAAAATGACGGATAATTTAATTTATGGGCCGGTGCCATCCCGACGTCTCGGATTTTCCCTGGGGGTAGACCTTGTCCCGTATAAGACATGTTCGTACAATTGCATATATTGCCAGATCGGTCCCACACCTGAAACAACCATTATACGAAAACCGTATATATCATCGGAACAGATTCTGCCGCAACTTTTTGATCGTCTAAAAGAAGGGATCAAACCGGATTACATTACCCTGGGAGGCTCCGGGGAACCCACGTTAAACAGCGAAATTGCAGATATTATCGCGGCCATTAAATCATATACCGATATACCGGTTACGGTCTTGACCAATGGCTCTTTGTTGATGAACAAAGCGGTTAGAACAGATATTGCCGGTGCCGATGTTGTCCTTCCTTCTTTTGACGCCTGTGATGAAAGAACCTTTTTAAAGATTAACCGACCCCATTCAAGTTTTGTTTTTGAAGAAATGGCCAATGGATTGATTGAATTTCGAAAAATTTATTCTGGTAAAATCTGGCTGGAGATATTCATTGTTAAAGGGATCAATGACACGGAGGCCATGATGCAAAAATTTAAACAATGGACGGATCAATTTGCGCCGGACAAGATTCATTTAAATACAGCGGTCCGGCCCACCGCTGAAAGCAGTGTTCATGCGGTGCCTGAAGATCAGTTGAAAGATTTTTGTAAAATTCTTGGCAAAAAAGCAGAAGTCATTGCCCCGTTTAAAAAGGAAGCAAAGAATAAAAAAATGATTGATACGGGAACAAAAATTTTCAATATGCTTGGTCGGCGTCCCTGTACATTGGCAGATATTTCAGCCGGGCTTGGCCTTCATCCGAATGAAATACTTAAATATGTTGAACCGATGATTTCCAATCAACAGATTGACGTTTTACATATCAATGGACAAATATTTTATCAGAAAAAGCAAAGGTGACGGCTTCGTAAAAGGTAACAATCGCAAGACGGCATGCTTTTTAAAAACGTGTCACTAAAATATCGATCGAATTTTCACAATAATGAAAAACAAAGCGGTCAGAATCAGATTTATCACCATTGTGGCAATCATAATCGTGTAAATATAGCGTAGCGCTTCGAAAATGGCTGCCGGGATAACTATTTCTTCACCGATGAAATAGCGAAGAAAATAAAAAAGCAAAAACAGGCCTGCGAGAATAAAGCATCCGGGAACGGTTTTTTTCATGTCTGTCAAACTCATTCGCATGCCGCTGCCGATGCTGGCAGTAATATATAAAAACAGCACCGTCGATGTCAGCTGATTTTTGCACAATAAGATGAGTGTTTGGCTTGAAGTCGTTGCGTAACTGTACAATTCGTTCGCCCAATGCCCGGCGTTAGTGGATGTAACGGCAGGTGTCGTCAGTAGCCCGGATGCTAGAAAAACAGCAGCAAGATAGATAATCGCTGCGCAGCCAAAAATTGGTGCCATGGCAATAAAAAAATTGCCAGATCGCTGATAATAGGACTCCGGATTGTGGTTTAATCGAACGGACCCGGCTTTGCCATCCTGACCGCCCAAAAGATGGACATTAAAACTTTCAATTTTATTCCCCGACTGTTTCCGCATGGCCTGTTTTACTCTTCAAATTATTTATTCCAGCATGGACATTTAGGTAATTTTGCAAACGGATTCCCTAATACAATAGCGCTGGATGCTTGGCAGGCATCTTGTCTATCCTTTTTATCTTTTTCATTACAACACATTTGACATAAATAATTTGCCGCCTTTGGGTCTTTAATGGCTTCCAGCGCATGAATTATATGCGTGGGAACGCAATTGGAATAATTTGATCGGTTTTGTAGTTTAGATAAAAGCGAAGAAGTCGCTCTGTTATCATCAAAAGAACCAAGTGCGGTGCATAAGTTAATGATTGTCGCAGACTCATTGGTCAAATCAAGATCACGGCATAACGCTGGTACCAAAGAAGTATCCCCCCGATCTTTTAAAGTTGTTGCGATAAGTCGAATATTATCCCTGTCACAATACTCATAGGTAATGTATTGCCTGAAATATGGTTTAACTCTGTTATCCCCGCTATCAATAAAAATATGAACAATTTTCGAATCGTTTAAAAAACTGGAATCTTCATCAGCATTTTTCATCAGAATTGAGATTGCTTTTTTAGATTCATCGGCTCTTTTATGTTCGTAAATAGCGTCAATTGCAGCTTTCTGTGTCGCGCTATTTTCCAAAGCCTCACACAAGATTTTCATTGAATCAGCACCAGGATAATTTCCTATTGCCTTGACAGCTTCAACTCTAACTGATTCAGAAGAATCAGTTTTTATAGATTTTTTTATCAATTCGTAGGACGTCTTGTCTTTCATTTTGCCGAGTGACTTTACAGCCTGTGCCCTGACTTCAGGGGATGGGTCGCTTTGAAATTTTTCTCTTATTGTAGAAGCTGCTTTTTCACCACCAATATTACCTAAATATTTTACGCATAAAAATCTTATTTTCGAATTTTCATCATTTGATGCTTCAATAAAATTATTAATGGCATTGGCCCCTGAAATAGTATATAAAGCTGTGACTGCTGAGTTTCTTACTGTATTATTTGAATCCGTTTTAAGTGAAACGGATAGAGGATCATGTGATTGCTGAAATCCTAAATTTCCGATAGATTTCGCTGCTTCACTCCTTACCGAGGAACTTCCATCATTTTTTAATATATGATTCAGTGTTGTTAGTACTTCAGGCGTTGCATTTTTAATTTCTCCTATTTTTTCTGTAGCAGACAATCTTTCTTTTTCGTTGGAGGACTGGGTTTGCTTTTGCAGTTTTGGCATATCTTTCATGCTGGGCGCGCATGAAAAAAGGAATATCCCGATAAAAATAATAATTATTATTGATCCTAATTTCATAGTCATTCCTTCTTTTAAAATATTTAAGAATAGGGACTGTCCTTGACTCATTTAAAATTCTATTAAAAGAAAAGAACAGACTTGCCCCCTATGCCTCTATAATTCCAGTTCTTGGAATTTTTTACGGAAGGTCATTGGATCGCCAATGCAAGCGAATGGTTCCTTTGTGCCACCAGTGCCAATGACATTAATCGTTCCATATCCCAGCATTCGTCCAAGAATGCTTTGATCAACGTTTACCGATTCGATTTTGTTGAGATTCATTTCGAGTGTCCGGCGTGATATGAGTCCAACTTTAATAATAATTCGCTTATTGGTGATGGCAAATTCACTCGTTGAATACGCAATGAGTGGTTCGATAAACAGCGTTAGGATAGCTTTCAATGACACGAAAATGATCCAATGTAGTTTTGCCTCATGAACTACTTGCTCGCCGCTGGTAAGATTGCTTTGCACATAATTTCCCATTTTAAATCTCCTTTGGATTGATGTTGTTTTATTATTAGAAATACAATTTCAAAAGGTGTTTTGATTGGTATGCTCTTTAATTAGTCCTGTCCCGTGAACGATTGGAGCAGCTTAAAAACATAAGATCTTTCGCAATTCCACAAATAGGGCGCTCAAAAATAAATCCAATACCAAAAGGCAATAAACACAAAGTTTTGCTAATTAATAAAGCTATCCATAAGCTGTAGAGTTTAACAAATTTTGAACGGGTCTGTATCCAGCTTTTGCAGAGACTTCCCCATGGCGATATACTAGGTGTTCGCAGAATGATGGGCAAATATAAACACAATCTACAATGCAAGTATATCCCAGGTAAAACAAGTGTAATGTACCCGAAACCAATTATGATAAGAAACAAGAGTCTTGCGACAATGATTTTTATAATAGGTAATTTATTAACACATGGGAATTTCCCTTTAGCGCTGAATCTTAGGATATTGCCAGCCTCCCATAGTGGAGAAAGGATGAGAAAAAGAATAACCAAAATTTTAATGAAAGAAAACCAATTATTAAACATTACAACAGTAAGAAAGAATACAATAATCAATAGTAATCATTCAGCGTGATTTTATAGGTGTTAGCACTACCATAATAGATCAGGCA
>CAZQLG010000194.1:0-5761 GCA_964594105.1 uncultured Desulfococcus sp.
AACAGTTAATGCGGGATTGCAGAATTTTCATGATCTATGAAGGGACCAACGGCATCCAGGCCATGGATCTTCTGGGACGAAAACTGGGGATGAAAAAAGGAAAACCGTTTATTGATTTTCTGAGTCTCATGCAAAAAACCATTACCGGCGCAAAAGAGATTCCCGCACTCAATCATCTGACTGAAAATTTTGAAGCAGCGGTCAACCGTTTAGGCGAAACCGCCCTGTATCTTTCCAAAACCGCTATGTCAGACAATATCCTGAATGCGTTTGCATTTGCTCATCCGTTTCTTGAAACCACGGGCGATGTCACTTTCGCATGGATGCATCTCTGGAGGGCCACCATTGCCATGGGCAACCTCATCAAACTTGCCGGCAGCGATGACCCGGCCCAAATCCGGGCCAAGGCAGAAAAAAATAAGGATGCAGCCTTCTACTATGGCCAGGTTAAAACCGCAGAATTTTTTATCCGATCCATTCTTCCCATCACCATGGGAAAATTTAACGCCATCGGTGAAACCAACGGCGCAGCAATTGATATGCTGGACAATTCATTTGCGGTATAACTTTTTTATTATTTAAACAAAAGAGGCATGCCGAAACCAATTCGGCATGCCTCTTTTTCCCTTCCAATTTTTCCCGTAATATTTTCTTTTAATTTTAACATGCTTGAAGTATTATCAAAAAATGTTAAGTATTCGAAAAATCACTGCCGCTGGCATTACCTACCGTCACCTTGCCCGCTACCGTCAAATCATCACCATTTTATTCAAATATGGCGTTGATGATATTCTGGGCGCATTTAAAATCGACAAATACATTGACGTCGGCCGAAAACTGATTTCACGGAAACAACGGGAACTGATAAATAATTATTCGCGGCCCGAACGGGTTCGAATGGCATTTGAGGATCTCGGGCCCACTTTTATCAAACTGGGCCAGACCCTGTCCATGCGCCCTGATTTTATCTCCATCAAATTTATTAATGAATTATCAAAACTCCAGGACATGGTACCGCCATGTGATTTCCCTGAAATAAAAACAATCATTGAATCTGAATTTAACCGGGCACTCGATAAAATATTTGATTTTTTTGACCCAACACCGATCGCATCCGCTTCCATCGGTCAGGTATACAAAGCCCGTTTAAAAGACGGCCGTGAGGTGGCGGTCAAAGTCCAGCGCCCGGGCCTGGACAACCTGGTCGCCGTTGACTTAGGCATTATGTATCATCTGGCATCTATAATTGAAAAAAATATAGCGGAAATATCATTTCTCCGACCAACCAAAATTGTTGAGGAATTTACCCGGATTATTGCCAAAGAACTTGATTACACGATTGAAGCCAATCATCTGGAACGATTTGCGCAAAATTTTACGAATGATCCCACCATCCACATCCCCGCAGTCTATCGGTTACAGACCTCAAAACGGGTGCTGACAATGGAATATCTGGACGGCATCAAGATCTCGGATATTGCCCGCCTTGACAAGGATGGGGTTGATAAAAAACAAATTACCGGCAGCGGTGCAAATATCCTGTTAAAACAGATTTTTGATCATGGTTTTTTCCATTCCGACCCCCACTCGGGGAATATTTTTATTCTTGCCAACAACGTCATCGGCATGCTGGATTTCGGTCAGGTCGGTGCGGTGGATCAGCAATCAAGGGAAGATTTCGTTGATTTGATTGACAATGTCGTTCATCAAAATGCATTCAAGGCAACGCGTCAACTCCTTAAAATCACTTACTGGGATAAAAAACCGGATACCCGGCGCCTGGAAAAGGAAATCGCCGACTTTATCGGCAACCACTTGCATAAAACCTTAAAAGACTTAAATATCAGTTTTTTGCTACAGGATCTGCTGAACATTGTTTCACGCTTCCAACTAAGAATCCCGCCGGACATCTTTTTAATGATGAAAGCATTAGGCACCATCGAAGGAATTGCCCGCCAGCTTGATCCGGATTTTGACATGATCGAACAGGCCACACCATTTATCAAGCAAATAAAACTTGAACGGTTGAACCCCCAGCGACTGGGCGACGATATTCAAACGCTAACCGGTGAATTTATTCAATTCTTCAAACAATTCCCCACAGACATGATAGAAATATCCCGCCTGATCAGGGGCCATAAACTCTCCTTAAAGATTGACAATAACAGCCTGGAAACAATTCAATCCACAAACAATAAAACCGGTAACCGGATTGCCTTTTCCATTATCATTGCAGCGATAATTATCGGTTCCGCGCTTGTCATCACCGCAAAAACACCGCCTCTTATTTTCGGTATGTCTTTTTTGGGATTTACCGGTATTGCCGTATCTGCTGTCATGGGCCTGTGGCTTTTTATCGCCATTATCAGAAACGGGCGATTGTAGAGAAGGAGGAAGGTTTAAGGTAAAAAAAAGGTACCCGTTCTTAGGGGGTACAACGGCTGATACACTTCCAACCGATGAACTGTAAGCACTAATCCTTATTCTTTTATATATTTATGAAGACTTTTGATATGCTCTCAAAAAGTTCAGGAAATCCACATATTGTGACACCTCTTCTGGATTCCCGTCTTCACGGGAATGACGGACGCGAGCTACTATACATGAATCGTCATTCCCGCGAAGGCGGGAATCCAGGTGCGTTTGACCGGACTTATTGATAAGTTACGGATTTTGAACATGAGAAACAAACTAGGATTACGATTGTAAAGAAGAATAAAAAAACCGGCTCACATTTCTTCTTTTTTTTCAATTTTTAATCTCCCCCAAAAACCCTTTTTTTTCTTTTCGAATATTTTTTTTGACCTTCTGGTTTTTTTCTCGCTTGACATATATGTTGTATTTTTAATATATGTATCTACTAAATGTATGGCATTTAATTAATCCTTAAATTTCCTTAAATCGACAAAATGAATCATAATGAGGATCCACCGGTCAGATTAAAAGGTGTTGGCGACAGTCTCTGGGTTTCCGTGAATCCCACCCTGCCGATTGAACAATTAAAAAAAGAACTCGTCAAACCGTTTGAACGTCTCAAGCACCTGGCGATTAATGCCAGGATCATCATTGATACGGGCAAAGATGATCAGGAAAGCAATAACCGCTTAATTGAAGAACTGGGCAGCTATTTAAAATCAGAATTTCAGGTGGGACATGTCACCAAACCCACTCCCCCGAAGCGTTCAGTGAATAAAAACAGAATCCGGCAGCAGGATATGGGGAATGCCTGGCACCATTACAGAAATGATGGCCTGCTGATTGCGGGACGGGTTCGGTCCGGCCAGATAATCCAGGCAAAAAAACATCTGATCATTCTGGGTGATTTAAATCCCGGTGCTGAAGTTATTGCCGGCGGGGATATCATTATTTTGGGATGTCTTCAGGGCAAAGCATCGGCCGGACAGCCGGACAACGAATCGGCCATTATTATGGCGTTAGAATTCAAACCCACCCAGATTCAGATCGGTGGATTTGTCGCAGCCGGAATGGCTGACGCATCAGCCGACCGGCCGGAATTTGCTTGCGTGGAAAACAATGCCATTATTGTCGATGATTACATTAAAGGAAATCCATTCAGGCGGTTAGCCTGGCCGGAGGTCCGGTAATAATTTAATTATTTAAACAGCCAATCTTTTGGCCAAAGAGGTGACGTGTGGACGGAAAAGTCATAGTGGTAACTTCAGGAAAAGGGGGCGTCGGCAAAACAACCATATCCGCCTCAATTGGTGCGGCAATGGCGATGCAGGGAAAGCGTGTCGCAATTGTTGACATGGATATCGGTCTCAGGAACCTGGATGTGGTCATGGGACTTGAAAACCGAATTGTCTTTAATATTATCGATATTATCAAAGGCAACTGCAAAATAAAACAAGCAGCCATCAAGGATCGACGAATTGATAATCTTTATCTTATTCCCGCGTCCCAGAGTGATGATAAAAATGCTATCAAACCGGAAAATATGGTCTGGTTGACGAACCAACTCAGAAAAGAATTTGATATTACGCTGTTAGACTGTCCGGCAGGTATTGAGCAGGGGTTTAAAAATTCCATTGCTGCTGCCGACGAGGCGTTGGTGGTCTGCACGCCGGAGGTGTCCGCCGTCAGGGATGCAGACAGAATTATCGGCCTGCTGTACGCCCAGTCCATCACCCCCAAGCTAATTGTTAACCGGATTGTTCCCGAAATGGTAAAAAACGGTGATATGCTGAGCCATGAAGACGTTGTTGAGGTCCTTGCGATTGACTTAATCGGACTCATTGAAATGGATGACCAGGTCGTTGTAGCCACAAACACCGGAACCCCACTAGTTTTGAAGGAAGCGTCCAAAGCCGGAATGGCCCTGCAACGTATTGCCATGCGCCTCAATGGCCACCCGGACCTTCCCATTGAAAACCCCATGGATAAAAAAAGCTTCTGGAAAAAACTCGGTTCAAAATTCAGCCGCAAAAATTAAGGATCATTCATGAATTTCAACACACTGCTAAAAAAATTGATGAATAAAGGAGACAGCAAGGATATAGCCAAACAACGGCTTAAATTTGCACTGCTGACAGATAAGCTCGAAATTAAAACAGATACGCTGGGGAATCTTCAAAAAGACCTGGTGGAAGTTATCTCGCGGTACTTTGAGATTGATAAGGAATCAATTAAAATCGACATTCAGCGTTCAGAAAAAAGCTCTGCACTGATTTTCAATACCCCCATTCTTGCGGCTCACAGGCAACAGGGAATCCCGGTAGCATAAACGGGCGCACGAAAAAAAATTCTGCATACGCCTTAGGACAAGTTATTTTTTATAAATATTCGGCAAATTCAGATTGAATAAATTTATAAACGCCTTCACCGACACAAAGTCCGATATCTATAAACTGCGGGCCGTACTTTTGTCCGGTGGGAGTACGAAAGGTTCCCTTGATTTTTTCTAAAAAGGAGATGCCCTTCGGGTACAAGCGCACAAATTTTTTAATGGGGATATTGGCATAAGACACCATTTCCCACACGGTATGCGTAAAATTTTCCGTTCCCCACCGAAATTTATCCGCATCATAGAGACAATCTGAAAGCAATTCACCTACAGGGGTTTTGCATACTTTGATATCCCCAAATGCCTCATGGTTTTCAATCGCCTGACAGATAGCAGTAATGTCGGCATCTGAAAAAAAATATTGGGTGAGAATTTTTTCTGAAAAAATCGCCCCTTCCTTTGCATGATTTTTATATTTCCGCTTAATATCATGCAAAAGGCCGGCACATTGCGCCAGACGCACCCGATGATTTATTACGCCATCACCGGCAGGCTCAGCCCCGTCCAGGCGCTGCCCTTCTATGATTGCCAGGGTTCCGGCATCAAGGGCCACTTTCCGTACATGCGCCAGTCCATGCCCAAAATCGTCTTCAATATTTTCAAAAACATAATCATACAATTCACAAACCACAGAATCGGTTGAAAAAAACTGCAAAGAAAACTCGACCTGATCCGAATAGTCCCGGTAAAAATCCGCTATCGGGTATCGGGATGCCTTTTCAATTGCATAATGCTGAATTTTATCATAGATCGCTTTCATTGGCCTATTCAGCAGGTATCCTCTCTATCGTTTATAAATAGTTATACTATCGTTACATCAATTGAGCCCTCATTATCTTTGGCTCGCGCCCAAACATACAATACCCATTTGACCCAAAAATTCAAAAATCATTATTCGCTTTGCGGGCTTGCTAATAAAACATGAATATGTCAATCATCATTGAAAATTTGTATCTA
>CAZQLG010000195.1:0-5752 GCA_964594105.1 uncultured Desulfococcus sp.
ATGTGGTCTGGTTTCGAAACGGCAGGATTGTGGCGTTTGACTATCAAAAGCCGGATCTTGCTTACCGCTTTGAACACCGATTAAATCCCACGCCGAATTCCGAAGAAAACCCGGAAAAAAGCCCGGAAGAACAAGCCGGAAAAATAATTTTTAAATAACACCCCCGCTTGACGTTGGAATCAACCGCAGGTCGAAATTCTTTCCCGACACCGGGCAAGAAACCGCCTACCCGGCAGACGTTGGTTTTTTTAAGAAGCCATCACTTCTGAAACTCAAAAAACGCATTGGTAAGCGCCACGAACTCAGCCACAGCCAAAGATTCTGCCCGCCGAGAGATATCGATTTCCGCATGGGCCAGAATATTTTTGATGGATTCAGCATCAACCTTCATCCGGATATTTGCCAGCGCATTTTTTAAGGTTTTTCTTCGGGTGGAAAACGCCGCTTTAACGACTGCGGACAACAACGCTTCATCAGCCACCGGTTGTTCAATCTTCTTTTTAAATCGAATCTCGATCACTTCAGAAGCCACTTTGGGTTTGGGCAAGAATAGATGGGCCCCAACGGTGGCCAGTTTTTTCACATCCGCGCTGTATTGCAGCATCACGGACAATCTCCCGTAATTTTTGGAACCCGGACCCGCAGCCAGACGTTGCGCCACTTCCTTTTGGAACATCAACGATGCCCGGTCAATGGACTGTTTCGCATTCAGCAGGGCGATCAAAATCTGTGAAGAAATATTATATGGCAGATTTCCCAGAACCACTAATTTTCGGTTCTCCGTTTCACTGATTCCATTGATATCAACGGATAAAATGTCCTTATTAATTAAAATGACATTATGGATATCATTATTTGCCAGTTCTGCTTGCAAAACTTCGGCGACCTGAGGGTCTTTTTCCACTGCATAAACCCGCTTGACCTGCCGGGCCGCCGGAAGGGTCAAAGCGCCGAGCCCTGATCCGATTTCAAAAACAATATCTTCGGGAGATAATGTTGAACGATCAACAATCATCTGGCCAGTGGACGGGTCCTTTAAAAAATTCTGGCCAAGCTGTTTTTTGGGGTACAGTGATTTTGATGCAAGAAGGGTTCTGGGAGATGTCATGATTTATATCAAATTTATAAAGTATTTATTGTATTCTTATATCTTTAACCAACATTTTTTAATAAAAAAAATAATGGCCGATGGTGCCATCTGTCAAAAGCATAGAAGTGACCCGATTTTCTTAGGGGTCTCGAAATCCTTTAAACGAAAAGAGCGAAATCGAGGTGACGGCATAGGCCGCAGCTGATATTTCCAGCATCTCTTCAAGTGCTTTTATTCTCCAGTTCGAATAAGTATTAAGAAAAGATTGATCGGCGACTTGAGACAGAACCAACAGGCTGGCCCATAAGAATAGCGCCACAGCCCAGGCTTGACGGTGATACAAAGCACGGAGAAAGGATTTAATGTAGTTTATCGCCAGGTATAAAAATGCCAAAATAAAAATGCCCATCACGGCCCCGCCAATAAGACGCTGAAGCAGAGGTATCTCCGCATCCGTATAAAAGCCAATTCTGGTAACATGCTCTATGGTAAACGCCCGATGAAAATCAGCTTCCCGGAATAAATAAATTTCAACCACATAAATCAGGCATACCCAGGCAAATCTATCTTTATTAGAGTCAGCGATACAAACATTTCTAAAAACCAAAACAAGTGTCACTAAAATCAAAATGATATTTAAGAAAGAGCCGCCGCCGCTATCATGGAAAAAAGCCGGAGAAGCAAGATCAGGGGCAAAGCAGATGACTAAAAAAAAATTAATCAGCGCAGCCAGCACGATATAGTTGATATGGTTTAATCTCATCCTCTTGACATCCTTCATGAATTAACATGTATCCAGGTTTTAATTATTGCCCGTTATTAAAAACATAAGGGGCCTTCAGAACAGAAAGCACTCATTTAAAATTTATGGTGTCCCGGTTAGGGAAAGTTTACGTTCTGCGCTTTCCCAGTGAAAAGTAATTTTGCCATAATTATAGACTAAGTATATTATAATTATTATAATTGTTTATCAAGCGATAATTTGCTGAAGGTCTTGGGCATAAATGGTTTCGGACCTTGATTATTATAACAAAAATTAGCGCTGTGTCTCTTTGGTGAACGGGGTCACCCCTCTTGTGCTTGAATAAGTGGGATTGATTGTATCTCTTCTATTGTTTAAAAAATTATTAAAGGATATAAAATAAAAGTTTAAACGATATGCTGACCGTTCATATTTTTTTAAAATAAAGTTCTTGCACATTCCATAAAATCATTCAGCAAAAAAACAGGCGAATCTGGAGACAATACAATGGTCAATGAAATGCGCTGGCGGCAACGCCTGGAGAATTTTGAACGCGCCTTCCTGCTTTTAAAAGAGGCTCTAACTGATTTGGATGAACTATCGGATCTGGAAAAAGAAGGTATTGTTCAACGTTTTGAATACACATTTGAACTGGCATGGAAAACCCTTAAAGATTATCTGGAATATACCGGTATTAACTTGGATCAGCTAACACCCAGATCTGTCATTAAACAGACATTTTCCGCTAGAATCATTGAGGACGGACAAGCCTGGATCGACATGCTTGAGCAACGGAATCTGATGGCGCACACATACAGCAAGAAAAATTTTGAGTCAGCCATAAAATTGATATCGGAAAGCTATTTTGCAGGCATTCAACAGGTATTTAATCTTTTAAAATCACAAAGTATGGAAAAATAATGTTCGGATTAACGGAAAAAGAAATTGCACTCATGAGGACTGTTTTCACCAGACAGAATGACGTGAATGAAGTAAAAATATACGGTTCACGGGCAACGGGTAGCCAGCAACCGAATTCCGATATTGATTTTGCGGTATGGGGCAAAATTAACCACCGGTTAATCGGAAAAATAAGTCGGGATCTTGATGAGCTGCCATTGCCGTATACCTTTGATGTGACAGATTATGCATCCGTCGACCATGCACCGCTCAAGCAACACATTGACGAATTTGGAAAAATTTTCTTCAGCAAAGAGGATATTCAAAATCCCGCAGCAAAGCCAATCTGATTTTTCCGGATTCAGTGCAATGGAAAAAAACGCCACGCTTTTTTCGTGCTTTTGGATATAGACATAATACAATTTACCTTGGATACCCACAGGCTCTTTCGTCATGACAAAATTAAAAATTACAGCCACCATTTTTATAGGGATGTTTTTCCTGAATCTTTGCAGCTGCGCCACAAGCGTCAAGGAAAGAGATGCGCTGAACATGCCGGCCAAAAAATATGATCTGGTGCTGGTGCATGGCCTGTCCAACATACACTGCTGGGGGGAAGATTTTCTTTTGCAGAGCATCAATCTTTGGGGCCCGAAACATGTGTTTGCCGTTTATACCACTGAATCGGGGAGTGTCTGGGAAAGAGACCTCCAGGGAAAACCGTTGATTTGCTGTGGCGAAGATACTTATTCCGCCGGCGATGACGATATTGCCACCCAGTCTAAATATCTAAACGATGCCGTGTTAAAACTTCAGGAATCCTGTGGACTGGGCCAGAAATTCTGTATTGTCGCCCATAGTATGGGCGGGCTTGTGGCACGGCACTATATTGCTCAGCATCCCGGCAATGTCGCCGGTCTGGTAACCCTTGGTACGCCGCATCATGGGGATCAGCTGGCCGACAGCTTTGGATGGATTGGTTTTTTCATCGGGGCCGGAGATGCGGTGGATAATCTGTCTCCCGACTATACAGCTGAATTTAACCGGCAATTTCCCATACCGGATGCGCGTGTGCCGGATAATTGCAAAATCTACACCATTCGCGGGGATTCCGATGGTTACGATTCATTCGGATGGGGGGGCGAGCTTTTTTTCGGGTGGCCGGTCATGAGACTGTTTTACTGGACGGATAGTGACGGTATTGTGTCGGAAGAGTCCTCCATCATTGACGGCGCTATGCACATAGGAGACTTTTCCGGAGACGACCATTATGACCTGGTCCGGGACCCGGCGGTTGTGATCAAGGCAGCGGAATATTTGCCATAAAATTAGAATGCAGTACGGATTTTAGGGAAGTGGAAAATATTAATATACCGGAATTACGCTAAATTTTTGGTCGTATTCAAGGCGTGTCAACAGGCGCATAACTGGTTATGTAACTGTTGACACAACGAAGAAGACGCCCAAGAAGACAAGCAAGTTTGGTATATTAATATTTGGAAGCTCCCTTAAATACGCATTATCAACTCAAACAAAAAAATAACTTTAATAATATACAGGAATAACACAAATGGACCCACGCAATCCCGACCTGAAAACCGGTGATCATCTCTCAGGCTATCAAATTATAAAAATTGTTGAACTTGCTGAAATCAAATCGTTTTTTTATGAACTGGAACATACCCCGACCGGTGCCAGGCATATTCACATCAGTAGCGAAGATGTGGAAAATACCTTTTCCGTTGCCTTTAAAACCGTGCCCACCGATTCCACAGGAGTGGCGCACGTCTTAGAGCATACGGTCCTTTGCGGGTCTGAAAAATATCCGGTCCGCGATCCGTTTTTCTCTATGATCAAAAGAAGCTTAAACACCTTCATGAATGCGTTTACCGCATCAGACTGGACCATGTATCCGTTTACCACCCAGAACAAAAAGGATTATTACAACCTGATGGGGGTCTATCTGGATTCCGCATTTTTCCCAAAACTGGATCGGCTCAGTTTCAAACAGGAAGGTCACCGGCTTGAGTTTGAACCGAACGGGGATTCGGGAGATTCCGGTAAGCTGGCATACAAAGGGGTGGTCTATAATGAAATGAAAGGCGCCATGTCATCACCGGACCAGGTCATGGCACAATCAATTTTAAATGCGTTATACCCGGACACCACATACAGCTTCAACTCCGGCGGAGACCCGGTGGAGATCCCAAGACTGACCCATGAGCAGCTCAAAGCTTTTCACAAACATCATTACCACCCGAGCAATGCCTTTTTTTATACTTACGGCAACCTGCCGCTCGAAGCCAGTTTACATTTTATTGAAGAAAAAGTATTAAATCATTTTATCCGCATTGATCCGAAAACGGATGTACATTCCCAGCCCCACTGGGACGCCCCCAAAGAAATGACTTACTACTACCCGTTTGATGAAAATAATGATTCGTCAAAAAAATCCCAGGTATGCCTGGCATGGCTGACCGCAGACATCCGGGACGCGTTTGAGGTTTTAAGTCTTACGATTCTCGAGCAGGTACTATTGGGAAATTCCGGTTCCCCTTTGCGCAAGGCACTTATTGATTCCGGATTTGGCAGCACCCTTTCGGACGGGAGCGGTTATGACGCAGACAACAAAGACACGATGTTTACCTGCGGGTTAAAAGATGTGGATCCGTCATCAGCCGCTGCCATTGAAAAAATCATATTCGACACCTTAACTGAACTGGTCGCCAAAAGGATTGATAAAGGACTGGTTGATTCAGCTATTCATCAGATTGAATTTCATCACAAGGAAGTGACCAACAGTCCCTACCCTTATGGCATCAAACTTCTGCTCCGCATGTCCGGAGACTGGTTTCACCATGGAGACCCGACCACTTCCTTAAAATTTGACACCTTAATTGAAAGGCTGTTTAAAGAACTGGAAGATGGCCCTTTTTTAGAAAAACAGATTGAAAAATATTTTCTTAATAATCTTCACCGGGTCCGGCTGCTGCTGCTCCCGGATACGGCCATGGCGGAAA
>CAZQLG010000196.1:0-5735 GCA_964594105.1 uncultured Desulfococcus sp.
AACGAAGGATGCAGCGCAACAAAGAATTTGGACTTTTTACGAAGCCATCAATATTCTTTTTACCGATAAAACATCCAGGGCTGCCGCACATTCAAAAGCAGAGCCACGTGCAATATCAAAAAATCGGCATCTATCTTTCTGGGTAAATTTTCCATTGCCCTCAGCAATATTCAATGGAATAGATGTTGAAGCGCGGTCAAGCTGGTCATAAACAGAAATTCTTTTTGGAATTCGCTCCTGAATATTATCAAGCCACACAATAAACTCCAGAGATGCTTGGTATACATGAAGCTTTTCATGATCGAAGACATTCGGCATGTTAAATCTCATTGATTATGATTATGATTATGATTATGATTATGATTATGAAAAAACAAATTAACCTTGACCTGAATATATACTAAGATGATTGTAACTCATTAACGAGACCTATATAAACTTGTTAAATTATCAAATGATTGATTACCATGTCCACACCTCCCTTTGCAACCATGCAAACGGCACCATGGACCAATACATCCAAAATGCTATTGCCGCAGGCCTGACGGAAATCTGTTTCCTGGATCACCTGACCCTGCATGAGAGCGGCAAACACCTTTCCATGACACCGGATTATATGCCTTTTTATTATCAATCCGTCCGCCAGCTGGCGCACACCTATAAAAAACATATCCGGGTAAAAGCAGGGCTGGAAGTCGATTATGACCCGAAGACCGCACAGGATATAAAGAAAATTATTGCGCCGTTTGATTTTGATGTCATCGGCGGCTCGGTTCATTTTATTGACACCTTAAATATCGTCAGTTCAAAAGACTTCGAGGCCCGTGAGAATGAAAGCATTGATGTGATTTGCAAAAATTATCTTTTGCTCTTAGATAAGATGATCGAGAATATGGATCTGGACATTATCTGCCATTTGGACATCATCAAAAAGTTCGGCCGCCGCCCTTCTGCTGAATTTGAAAAAAAATTTGATGAAATATTGTCTAAAATCAGCTATAAAAATCTCACAGTAGAATTGAATACCAGCGGCTATAATCATGAGGCAAATGAATTCTACCCAGCTGCGTCTTTGCTTAAAAAATGTCATGAAAAGGATATCCGCATGACCATCGGATCAGACGCTCACCAGCCGCATCAGGTGGCCCGGCATTTTGACAAGGCAATCGACCTGCTCCTAAAAATCGGCTTTCGCCATGTTTCGGCATTTACCCACCGGAAACCATATGATATTCCCCTGAAAATCCAAAATGGAGGTGCTTCGTGAGAAACGTTCTGACCCTGCTGCCGGACTCATTTCCCCAAACACACAATTGGATCAGCAATTGGGCTATCAATTTGATTCTTATCATATTGCTGATTGCCGCCATTCCAACGACAGCCTGTTCATCTGAAGAAAATATCAGTTTTCAAACCCTCGAGACCCGGTTGATCAAGGATAAAACAACCAATTTTTCTGCAGAACAGATCAATCGAATATACAACAACCCGGGGGTATTTTTTGATATCAAAGGGGTTTCTTCCTATTTCCGGCACCAGGAGGGTAAACTCAACTATGATCAGTTTCTTTCAAGCAAATCCATTAAAAAAGCAAATGGATATATGCGGGCGCACCATGCAGATCTGCTGAAGGCGGAAATGGATTACGGTGTGGACAAGGAAGCCATCACGGCGATCATGCTGGTGGAAACCCGCTTCGGCGCTTATGTGGGCAACCGACCGGTTATCAGCATTCTGTCGACTATGGCTGTCTTGGAAGACAAAACCATCCGGGATCGGTTCTGGAACAAAATCCCCACAGAAAACCGGGTGACCAGAGAAGAGTATGAAAAAAAAGCCATTCGAAAATCAAAATGGGCATATAAAGAACTCATCGCCTTTATCACCTATGTGGAAAAAGAAGGCATGGACCCGTATACCATCAACGGCTCCTATGCCGGTGCCATGGGCCTTTGCCAGTTTATGCCCAGCAATATCATTATTCTGGCAGAAGACGGGAACAAAGACGGCAGCGTCAACCTGTTCCACCATGAAGACGCCATTGCCAGCATTGCCAATTACCTTAAGCATTACGGCTGGAAACCCGGCATCTCACGGGAAAAAGCCGGTAAAGTGGTTCATCACTACAACCACAGCTCTTATTATGTGGAAATCGTTTTAAAAATTATCGATAAACTGAAAGCCTGATAAGAGATAGGTGGAAGGTAAAAGATAGAAGACTGAAGGGAAGACCCACTGCACGTAAAAAAGGACTATAATGGAACTCAAGACGACTGTCACCTTCATCGCCATGACCATCCCGTTTTTCCTGCTGACCATCTGGATGCTGGTGGATATATCATTAAAAGAATTCAACTCCCCGGGCGAAAAAGCCGCCTGGTGGATACTTACTCTGACGCCCTTTATCGGATGGCTCATCTACCTGATTTTCGGATACAGAAGAGGCAAAAAACCGGTTAAAGAGTGACAAAATAGTGTTTGACAAAATTCCATCGTCCAAATATATATGTCATAACTTGAAGCAATCAGTAATTTTTTTAAATCTAATTGTAATAACAGTCAGTTAAATTTAATTGTGCCTTTTTCATGGCCCCATCGTCTAGTGGCCTAGGACGTCGGCCTCTCACGCCGGTAACGCGGGTTCGAGTCCCGCTGGGGTCACCAAGTAATATCAAAAAGTTACACTCTTTACCAATTAGCCGAAAAGGGAGCGACGGCTCCTTTGACGGCTTTTTGATTTTAAAATTTACTTTTCATTTCAGCATCTGGAAAACTCACAACCTCACCTTTATTAATTGGTAAACTTTCCAAGGCTGCTCTCGCTTTTTCGAGACCAAGACTCTTTAGATACCCTTCGGTTGTGGATGGGCTTTTATGTCTCAAAATTAACTGAATAACAGCCACTTCATACCCCAAATTATATAATATGGTGGGCGCAGTGGGATAATTCATGGAAGAAGACGCACTCCTGACTTTTTGCTAGGGCAATTTCTTTTTTACCTGGGGAGTAAAAACCAAAATATTTAAAATTACCAGGCACCGCTTTTACTGATATTCCCCATGATTCAGCCCTTTCAAGAAACGGTAAATCAGGTAGTTGCAGATTTTCATATATTATTTCATCGCCGGTGGTATCTTCCATCTTAAAGACCGGCTTACAACCGAAACCCGATAGGAATTGGATTTCCGTGCCATCAGCTTCAACTGTCTTTAAAAAAGGAACAATAATATAAAAAGCCTTTGTACCCCGTTTTACATACCGATTAACGCCATTCCACTGATATATAGTTCGGCCATCCATAGTACCACTGAGACACATCAGCGTCCTGTTTAACAGGCTCCATCTATATGAAGGAATGTCGGGCAGGGGAAACATACTGTATGCTACTGCTTCTGGGATATCTCCGCTTTTAAATTTCTCGATGATGATGTTCAGTGTTTTTTTTACATTTTCATTCATGTCAGGTCTCCTTATTAAAGGTTTAAGGCATAAAAAAGGCACAGCCCATGATGAGCCATGCCTTTTTATTAAAAGTTGTTTGTCAGGTGCTTATAAATCAGAGCTCCCCTACCATCTTAAATGATGGTGATAGGGGGGAGGATAGCGCTATGGTTATAGAAAAGATTTAATTGTTTTCTGTGCTGGTTATTTGACTGAAAGGCTTTTAGAAACAGGGGGGGCTATAATTTTTATCTAAAGAAAGACACTAAGAAATACATCAATGGTGCCGGATACACGCATTCTGGGGATTTAGAACGGATTGACTATGATTGGTGAAAGAGTTTCCACATATGGAAATTTTTAAAATTATTTATAACCTGAAAGTTTTGTGTAATTTGGATAAGAAGAAACAAACATATCAAATTTACATGAATGATGCTGGATATACACAATTCATAAAAATATTAAGAGCTCTTTTTCCAGCACATGTAAATCCGATTAAAAAACTTTACTACACAGTTTTCATGTTCATAAACAAAATTATTAGGAATTCTTTCAATTTTACTAAGCTGAACAGCTTTAATTTTATACTCTTCATATTTGAGTTTGCGCTCTGGTGCTGCCAACATAAATTCTATTATTTTTAAAAAAGCGTATGACAAAAGAACAATCAACCCTGTATTATAGAGCTCTTTTTTCCGTTCCAGTTTGTCTTGTGCGTTTTTCAAGTCTAAAGCTGCTTGCGTCTTGTCCGCTATAAATTGTTTTTTTTCTTTTTTCAGTTTTTGATTTTGTAAATTTACCTTTTCGTTGTCTTTTTCCAGATTTTTATTTTTATTATTCAACTCCTTTTCTTTTGCTTTAGCTATTATTAAGATGTCATTGGCTTTATTTAGTACTGGAGTAAATTTTTCTCGGTCTGATTGTTTTAATTTTCTTGTCTCATCTTCAAGGTCTTGAATTATTCTGTGTAAATTTTCTAAGGATTTTTCAAGACTTACTATCCTGACCTTTAAATCTAATAAATTCATTGCTGATTCCCCAGGAGCCACATCTAAGTATGCATCAGGCTCTGAGCTGAAGGTCATGGAAGGAGAATAAAGTAAAATAGAGGTCATAAGCATAAAAGAAAGGGTAAATCTCTTTTGAAACATCTTTCATGACTCCTTTTTGAAAATGTTTGAGAAAATAAATATTACAATGTCATACAATAGCACAGAATGATGAAAATTTTAATAGTTATATAAGCCGATTACAATAACGGTGAGAAATTAATTTATCACAAATCATGCTCTTTTATTTTTTCGCCTCTTTCTTTTTAAATAACGCAATCGCTTCTTTCGCTATGTCTTCTCTTTTAATTTTTATAGCTTTTTTCTTCTTACATAAAGAAGCATCCGCTTTATTTACGATTTCAGCCATCTTTGATATAGTTTGACTTGAAACACCGAATTCTATAGCCCATTCACTTGTTGTCTTATCATTCCATTCTTTTATCATTCTTGCTACTTGTTCAGATGTTATTCTTTTTCTTGGCTTTTCTTTTTTCCCTTTATCTGTTTCTGTCATTTGGCTATCCTCTTTTTTTGATGGTTGCTTGCTACTATTCGATGATTTCATAGCCTTATTATTCATTTCTGCCAATTCTGCATCTGTTGGCAATTTGCCTTTACGTGTAAAAAATTGTGGTTTCTTTTCCATATTTCCTCACTACATCAAATTAAAAATAAATTCAATAGTTTTTTGATAATGTTTTAGTGATAGACTATCTATGTATATAATTACATATCTACTATTCAACCTCTCTTATTGGCGATTTAAGACACTTTCATATACAATCTAATACAATGCCTCAATTTGATTATATATGCAATTTAATACTGTTTTAAGAGCTTATTATTGATTGTTTTGATGATGATTAGTTGATGATAGACAATATTTAATTTATACTGTGATATGGTGCTGGATTTGATAATGGTAGATAAAATAGATATAAACTATTATAATTACGCAAATTACAGTTTAATTACACGACCTGACAGAGTGTCATGACACCTGTCAGGGGTTGGTGGGCTCACTCACTCACTCACTCACGGGATTTGGGGTTCATTTGGAGAAGGTGCTTTAAAATTTTATAGTAAAAAACTCGACGGCTTTTTTGACGGCTTTCAATGTTCTTAAACGGCTTTTAAAGGAAATAAAATATAATAAAATTAGGTAGATTGCGCTCAGGAGCGCCCTCTCACGCCGGTAACGCGGGTTCGAGTCCCGCTGGGGTCACCAATAATAAAAA
>CAZQLG010000197.1:0-5691 GCA_964594105.1 uncultured Desulfococcus sp.
AACTCCGAGGTCGGGCATATGAATATCGGTGCCGGCCGGATCGTTTATCAGGGGCTGCTGCGGATTGATATGGCTATACAGGACCGGTCTTTTTTTGACAATGCGGCATTTGATACGGTGATGGCAAGGGTAAAGGAAAAGCAGTCTGCTTTGCATTTAATGGGGCTGGTTTCTGACGGCGGGGTCCACAGCCAGTTGACCCATCTTTTTGCCCTCATTGATATGGCCGCTCAAAAGGGAATCACGGAAATTTTTATCCATGCTATTTTAGACGGCAGAGACACCCCGCCGGACAGTGGTGTAAAATACATAAAATTACTACAGGATTATCTGGATGCCCAAAAAACCGGCCCAGGTATATGTGGACGGATCGCCAGTATTTGCGGCCGTTATTACGCCATGGACCGGGATACCCGCTGGAATCGCACGGAAAAAGCCTACCGGCTGTATACATCAGGGGAAGGGGTTAAGGAGAAAAACCCGGTTACAGCCATTACAAATGCGTATGCGCGGGGAGAAACCGATGAATTCGTTAAACCCGTGGTCCTGGTGGGAAATAACGGGAATCCGGTAAAAGTCGTGTCGGATAATGACGGGATCATTTTTTTTAATTTTCGGCCGGACCGTGCCCGGCAGATCACCCGGGCGTTCACGGAGCCCGGATGTACCCAATTTAAAAAAGAAAAAACCATCAATTTATGTGATTTTGTGTGTATGGTTCTTTATGATGAAGCCTTTACCCTGCCGGTGGCATTTGCCCCAATTCATTTGAAAAAAGTTCTCGGTGAAGTGGTCAGCAATCAGGGCCTGAATCAGCTGCGCATTGCGGAAACGGAAAAATACGCCCATGTCACGTATTTTTTTAACGGGGGAGAAGAAAAACCGTTTTCCCATGAAGACCGTCATCTGGTGCCGTCGCCCCGGGATGTGGCCACCTATGATCAAAAACCGGAAATGAGCGCCGATGAAGTGGCGGACAAAACCGTATCGTTTATCCGGTCTGAAAAATATCAGATGATCGTGCTTAATTTTGCCAACCTGGATATGGTCGGACATACGGGAATTATTGAAGCCGCCGTTAAAGCCTGTGAAGTTGTGGACCGGTGCGTTGAAAAAGTAGTCATGGCCGTCCTTGAAAAAGGGGGCACGGTTCTGGTGACCGCGGATCATGGAAATGCCGAAAAAATGAAAGATAAAAACGGTCAGCCTTTTACCGCGCACACACTCAATCCCGTGCCGCTGGTGCTGGTGCGCCGTAATATTAAAAATATTCGTCTGGAAGAAGGCGTTTTAGGAGATATTGCACCCACTATCTTGGATGTAATGGGGATTGAAAAGCCGGTGGAAATGACCGGGAAGTCCTTAATTTTAAATGAATAAGTTAATGACAGGGATGATAAGTCAGGATGGTTGACATGTCCAATATACAAAAAACATATGAGATGATTGTGGATTATATCACCGGTAAAAGGGTGCCCAATGTGGGGGTTGAAGAGATCCGGCAGCGTCTGGAACAGCATCTTGTGGAAGAAAAAGGCTATCAAAAAAAAGATATTCGGGTGGACGCAGATATCGCCATCGATATTGACGGCACTTGTTATGCGTCCCAGCTGGACCTAGTGGTTTCCGTTGAAAACAGAAGTTTTATGGTGATTAAGTGCGCCGCTGGATCTTTGGAATCCTGGGAACGGGAAGTGATTTCCGCCGCACGGATTTATGAATCGTCTCCAGTTCCTTATAGCGTGGTTTCAGACAGTCAAACAGCCGTCATTTATGATACGGTTTCCGGAAAAAAAATAGGCCAAGCGTTAAGTGCGATTCCTTTCCGGGCAGCGGTGGAAAAAATTTTAAGTACAAAGCAGCCGGCTCAGCTTTCTGAAAATCGTTTAAAAAAAGAAAAGATTATGTTTCGATCTTATGACAGTATGAATGTTAATGTCGGGCGAAATCTTTAAATCGTAATAAGAATAGATAGATGATGCGTCATGGATAAAACGATGATTCAAAAAATCGCCATGGATTTGATAATTGCCATGAATGCGGCAATTACCAATGTCCGGCTTTACCCCCCCACCAGTGCCCTGATTGTTAATTCCGTGGAACGGATGTATAATGTCATCGAATCAATTTTTGAGCATGTGGATACCGTGGCGTTTGCAGAATCTGAAAAATCAATGCTGATTCAGGGCGAACCACTTTCCGAGAAAAATCAGAAAAGACCCCAGGTAGTCTCGTTTGTGTCCCTGATGCTTGATTTCGAAATTCGCGGTATATCCATTAACAAAGGGATGAGTAAAAATGAAATCACCGATTTTCTCCAGGTGATGGGTAAAACAGCGGAAGAGATCACTGAAGCCGGCGGTGTCCGACAATTATTGGATGATCTGAATATTACGCATTTTAAAATTAATGAACAGATTTATGTGAAAATGGATTCCGAGCACAGCATTGTCGCCGGATTAGATATGAAAGATGAAGATATCGTTAAATATCTTTTGGGCGAGGATTCGTTGTCAGAGGCATCCGTCAGTCAGATCCGGGAACTGACACATGATCCGGAAGTGATATCGCGGGTCTTTCAGCAGGGCATTCAGCAACTGGCGAAAGGAAACGCGCCTTTGGGGGAAACCATGGCTGAAACCATCGGCGGGATGATCAATACATTGAAAGATTTAACGGGCGCCGGCAAGGAGGACATCGGGAAATTCATTTTAAATGCCTTAAATGACATGTCGGAAGATGTTTTGCTGGCCGTCCTGACCCAGGACAATTCGGGCGACGTGTTTGATGAAACAGGTTTTAAGGCTTTTTTGGATGACCTGGATGAAGAAAAATTTAAGGCACTGGCGGCAAAAGTAAAAACAATCGTTGAAACCGTGTCCGGCAGCAATGCGTATTCCGAATCCCAGCAGCAGTCGGTTGATCATGTCTTTCAGTTGATCAACGAGTCCCCCAAAGGCAAACGATTATTAGATAAAGCGGAAAAACAGAATCTAAACAAAGAAGATAACGCAGACAATATTCACAGGCAAAAGGTTGAAAAATTAAAAACTGCGTTAAGCCGTATATTGCAGGGAAAGGTTTCCGAACTTCCGGACATGGTAAATGTCGACGGATTGGGCCAGGCTGTTGAAAAATTGACCCGACAGGGAAAACAATTTACGGTGGAAGCGATTTTTGATCGATTAGGGGAAGGCCTGGTGAATGATGATCCAGAGATACGGAAGGCTTCGGCAAATCTGCTGTCTAAAATTGATGAGCGGCTGGAGTCCGTCGATTTCATAGAGGAAAGAGTCAAGTTGTCGAAAAAACTTTCCGAATGGATAAAAGTTGAGACCGAGATTTCGTCTGAGTATCAAAAAGTAACCGATCAGCTGCAAAATCTGACCCGGACCTTGATCCAGAATGACCGGGCGGAAGAGGCGGAACATATACTGGAAGCATATAACCAGATTTATACCGGCAACCTGACAAAAGATGAGGCCATTCAATCCTTGTCGGCAAATATGCTACAGAACCTGGCAACGGATGATATTCTTGATTTGCTGTTAAAAGAGCCCCGGGCGGGTGGTTCGAAAAAGAAAAAAGAGGATATTTACAGCCTGATCTTTTTCGGCACCACGACAGTGGAAATGTTGCTGGATCGGCTTCATGACAGCCATAACCGTTCGGAACGAAATCGTGTGATACAGGTCATCACCAAGATGGGTGAACCGGCTGTTTTGCCGATCATCGAACGAATCCGTCAGGATGGACCCTGGTTTTATATCCGGAATCTGGTGCTGATGATGGGAAAGATCGGCACGGCATCCCATTTGGAAATCCTTGCGTCTGTGTTGACCCATGAGGATTACAGAGTTCAGCGGGAAGCGGTTTTTGCTATTCAAAATATCGGTGGGGATCGCATTGAAGAAATATTTATACACAATTTATATTCTGTTGACGATGAGATCAAATGTCTTATTATTTCTGTGCTGGGTTTTATGAAATACGCAACATCGGTCCCTGCCCTGATTGAACTGATTGAAACCCAGGCGATTGGAAAAACTAAAAAAACAAAGTCTGCTATACTGATAAAGTCGTGCGAGGCCCTGGGACGGATCGGAAACACGGATGCCATACCGGCGCTAAAAAAAATTGGGCACTCAAAAAGTTTTTTTACTTTAAAAACCCATGACCCAGAAGTCCGGGCTGCTGCAAAAGAGGCGCTGGCATTGTTCAATAACAAATCGTGACAGACGGTATTCTTGTCCGTATTTTTATATAGGACAAACCGGTAAAAAAATGATATAAAGATTGTTTATTACTTTCAGGCATAAAAAAGTATAATAAAGGTTTAAGGGAGGGGGCATGGGCGACAACGATTACGCCAAACGGGAAGCACTGGTTGATCAATATATCAGTCAAAAAGAGATTGAAGGGGCATGCAAATTGCTTTTTGATTTAATCGTGGATTATGCCAAGGAAAAGAATTTTAAAAAAGCTGAGGCGTTGCATGAAAAATTGTATGAGACAGACCCCATGGCGCTGACGGAAATTGTCCGCTCCGGGGAGATCATAGAAGAAGAAAAAAGTGAAAGTGTGAACCGGGAACACCTTGAAATCTGGTCCAATCTCTATGATCGCCTGTCAACCGCTGAAGGAAACGCGCTGTATTATTCAATGAAATCAAAAGACTTTCAGGCGGGTGAACCCATTATAGAGCAGGGTAAGCCAAATAGCCGTTTATATTTTATTAATAAGGGCGAGGTGAAAGCCCTTTTTAAACAGGGAAGCAAGGAAGTTTTGATAAAAATGCTTGCTGTCGGAGATATTCTCGGCCAGGAACCCTTTTTTTCCGCCACCGTCTGTACGGTTTCATTGATTGCGTTAAATTTCGTGAAAATAACATATCTTGAAATTGATGTATTGAAAAAATGGAAAAATGAGATGCCGGCATTAGAGTCAAAGCTTTATGATTACAGCATAAAAAATAATTCAATAAAAAAAGAACTGGAAGGTAAACGCATTGAACGCCGGTCGGATAAGCGGGTGACCCTTTTCGGAGTTGTTATGTTTCAACTTTTGGACAAAAAAGGAAATCCAATGGGAAAGGGCTACAAAGGAGAGCTTTCGGATCTGTCCGCCGGGGGGATTTCATTTACTATTAAGAGTTCAAAAAAAGAGACCGTTCGCATGCTGCTCGGTCGCCGGTTGAAGATTCGCTTTGGTTTGCCGATGAAACATAATACCTATCATAATGTCGAGCAGTTAATGACAGTCATTGCCGCTCAGCCCCAGGTCTTTGATGACTACTCCATTCACTTGAAGTATGATATCAAATGGATCCAGAAAAGGATGGAAGAGATTGATCCTTCCCGGATGGCAATCAAACTGGATGCACCGGATCAGGAATAGCCTGACCCGGTGATAGTCAGATTCGGATGGCAAAGAAAAAAGAATCACCAATCTTATAAAATTGGCAAGGCGCACAAATTCTGAGGAATGAGGCGTCGTTAGTATACTCCGCAGTGACGAAGAATGCAGTGCAGCACAGAATTTGAACTTTTTACGACGCCATCAATTATTGCCCGGCAACGTCCCGGTTACAGTGTTTACAGATTTTTGCCCGTTTTTTGATGATTTCCGCACAAAATGGGCATTCTCGGGTAAAGTGCCGTTCGTGAATTTTATCGACTGCCTCTTTCACCT
>CAZQLG010000198.1:0-5689 GCA_964594105.1 uncultured Desulfococcus sp.
AAGATGACTGTCCAAAAAATCATGCCTAAGAATCGTACTTTTCCCGAGGTCTGTAGTAATACAAATATAGCTGGTGTTATTGGTCTCACACAAGATCAGATTGAAAAGTTGCTTGATTTAGGTGCTGTAAGTATTTCTGATTCTGATCAATGGAAACGATTCAAGAAGAATGGATTTCCACATAACAATTGGCATGAGTTTATAGGAGGTAAAATCATTGAATAAGCACGATAGCGTTCATGACAAACAGAACAATTTATGTAATGGGTTGATTCTGGTAAGTCTCGGGTCTCGAAAAATGAACGCAGACAGTATATCCTTATTGGTATCCAAGGCTTTACGTGAAGGCTGTTCAAAATTGATTGTATGCTTGCTCGATGAGACGGAAAAAAAGAATCTTATAGCTCTATATTCGCAAACCATTGAAGCTGCTGATCTGCGAGTTCAAGAACGCTTAATCCGAGTGAAATCCTGGCTTTCAAACATTCACAATCCGAAATTTTCAATTCTTATCCTTTCAGATATTATTCGCAATGATATGAATTTTAGATCTATAGTCGATTGGGTCCGGGGATTATATCGCGAAAAAAAGAAATTTAAAAATGAGTGTAATAATCAAGTATTCAAAAATTTAGACCCAATTTTGCGAAGGCTTGGCATATATAATCGTCGATTTCGCTTAGTTGAAATTCTGTCTGAATATCTCATTATCGAAATAGCCCTTAAGGTTTACTTTACTCAAGAACATGGTGTTCGATTTGAGGTCGCACTAAATGATGAGATGCCAATAGTCCAGAAGATGTTTTCAGGAAAATTTGGGTCTCCTAATGATAGGGAATTGCCTTCTCAGCCAAAGTTCATCAAAATAAATCAAACAGCTAAAGATATTTCTCTACTTGTTAATCATATCAATTTTTCTTACAAAGGACGTCATAGATCATCAAGTCGCTTCTTCATCAAGGATAATACTTTCAGTGTATCCGCAGGTTCGATAACTGGGATATATGGTCCGAGTGGTTCAGGAAAATCTACCTTACTTCAGCTTCTTGCAGGCCATTTGACACCCGACAGTGGCGAGATATTACTTGGGGGGAAATCTTTGCTACCTATTCCCGTTGGTAAACGTGATATAATTACACTATTTCAGGAGCACGCACTTTTTCCCCATCTCTCTTTAGAAGCAAATATCAGCTATGGCATCAGGGCTCGCGGTATACTTAAAGAATCTGAAATTGATGCCCTCACTAAAATTTATATGAAAAGAGTCGGTTTAGAAGACCGACAAAACTTTTTTCCAGATCAATTGAGCGTGGGACAGTGCCAGAGAGTTGCAATAGCAAGAGCTATGATAATGGAACCTATACTTCTTCTCTTAGATGAGCCAACAGCATCGCTGGATCATATGGCGAAATCAGCGCTTTCGCGGATACTTATAGAGTCTGTAGCTACTCCGCCAGCGCCATGTGTCATTATTGTTAGCCACGACCGGGACTTCCTTTTCTCTCTGTGCACACATCTTGCTGTTATTGAAAACGGCTGTTTGCTCGCGGATGGAAAAGCGCAGAGAATACTTAACCGACCCCCTACAACACGTATCGCTGAGTTGTTAGGAACTCATGGGTGGATAACTGGTAAATTCGTTCCTGAAAACATGTTTCAGTTCCTTGGCATTGACGCCAAAAAATTTAAGATCTCTATGCCACAAATATCTAACAATTCCATTGTCAATGGTAATGCTTGTGTAATGATGGTTCCACCAGTTGCGGTGACACCAGTTGAAGGTATAGTCAAAGGCCAACCCTGCATTAATGCCGAAATAGTCGAGTCCAAGATATGGGGAGGAAGCACAAGACTAACTTTACAGGTTGGCGCAGAACGACTTCCGGGAAATTTTCTGTTTTGTGATGTTCTCGGCCTTGTGCATAAGACTAATTGGCCTGTTGGTAAGCGAATTAAGATACTTTTAGAAGTACAAGATTGTTATGTTGTTAAGAGATGAGTTCCTGGCTATAAGCATGTAATTGCCCAATCAAAAAGAGGAGGTTTTATGTACGATTCAAATCAGTCACGAAGAGAATTCTTGCGATTTCTTAGCTATTCGGGCCTTGCTATAGGTTTGGGTGTCCCGTTCCTTGGCTGTGGGAAGCAAAAAGAAAATACTCTACTTAGATGCTATGGCACTGGAACACTTGATATCTTGGACGCGGGCTGGAGTGTTGCAAAAGAAAAAACCGGTATTCAGTTATCTTTCATTGACAATGGGAATGATACCGGCCCAGTTATTGCTCAAATGATTTCTGGTACTGCAAGTCAGGATTATGATTTGGGCGGATTGCAAGGAGGAGCAGAACGTGAACTAAGTGATGCAGGAGTTATTTTGCCTTGGGATTTGTCAAAAATCCCCAATTGGAAGCATACTTGGCCTATGGCTCGCGATATTCCATATACTCGCATAAACGGTGACCAATATGGGCTTCCTATTGCCTTAAACGCTGATTCAATGATCTATTTGCCTGATAAAATTAAATCTATTGAGGGTTATGAATCCGGTGTTGTGGATACCTATTTTGCCGTATTCGACGAACGACTTCGCGGAAAAACATCCATGGAAGATTCATGGATTAATAGTGCCATCTTCACTGCAATTTATCTGAAAGAGAATAAACTGTGCGCAATCGGTGACCCAGGAAATCTAACGGAATCAGAACTTCGCGATGTCATGAGCTTTCTCATTGAACGTAAGAAAGCAGGGCAATTTAGAAAAT
Source organism: uncultured Desulfococcus sp. (assembly GCA_964594105.1). Classification (GTDB taxonomy): domain Bacteria; phylum Desulfobacterota; class Desulfobacteria; order Desulfobacterales; family Desulfosalsimonadaceae; genus SURF-3. The sequence goes on from CAZQLG010000198.1 coordinate 2,766, forward strand.
TCTGGCGGGGTTGGGAACAAGGGGTCGAACTCATGAGTAGTGGCGAAGTCTTGGTTATGACTGGCTGGGAGCCTATTGAGTATGAACTTAACAGACGTGGCATCAAGGCTAAGTATGCCCAACCCCGAGAGGGCTACGAAGGTTGGTCTAACGATCTAATACTGCATTCCGGTACTAAATCAAAAGGTTCTTACTTAGATGCGCATAAGTTTGTCAATTGGTTGTATAGCGGTTTTTACGGTTGCCAACTTGCGGAACTTCGGGGATATGCTGTACCGAATGATACAATGATTTCGTTTGCAGAAAAAAATCCAGATTTTGAGGAGCAGAAGATTAAAAAACTATCTTCGCATGTGAAGTCTAAGTTTCAAGAAGGGGGTAGATCATACTGGCAAAATGTGAGGCCAGATAATTATAGACTCTATGAAGAGTGGTGGAGTCGACTCCGCAATACATAAACGATTTGGAATAGCCAGTATCAGATCAAAAATCGATTTTTACATGACTCTATATCAAAATTAGGAAATATAGCTGTGCCAACCAGCTTTAGACAAATTTGCAGTCCTCAGTTATGGTTTATCCCTGCTATAGTTGTGTTGACTATCTCAGGGATACCCGTGATAGTTGCTCTTATACTTAGTTTACTCGTTCAATGCGACAATGTTACACCATGTATGGGTTTGGACGCATATGCACGTCTCTATAGTGGCCCGTATGTTGACTCTCTTTATAACATCCTCTGGCAGGCAGTAATCGTTGCTTCCACCTGCGTAATATTTGCCTTTCCAGTAGGATATTTCATAGTGATTCGACGTTCTTTAACAATACGAATCGGTCTTATAGCTTTGGCTTTAGCCCCTTTTTTTACGAGTGATGCTATCCGTTCATTTGGATGGCTTAAGATTCTATCAGCTGGTGGAATCCTTTCCAAAGCTGTAGTTTTCTTATCTGGTGGGCTATTAAGTAGTCAAATACTTTGTTTTTCAGATATTGCTCTTTTTATTGCCCTTGCCTCTGCAGTTTTTCCATTTGGACTGTTAGCCATAATAGTGTCTTTGCCCAAAGCAAGTGATCCAAGATGGCAAGTAAGCGCAGAATTAGGTGGTTCTCGTAGGTGGACTTTCTTTCATCTTGCCCTACCAAACGCAATGCCTGGAGCTTTAGTCGGATGGATTTATATGGTCGTGCTCGCCACATTTTCATCTACTGAAGAGCATTACGTTGGTAATTCAACAAGCATGCAAAAAATCACAAGCGGATTAATTAATTCTGATGTTAGTGATAGATCATATCAGTTTTTTGCTTTGACCTCGACTATCTTATTTGTTCTTATAGGGTTGATATTGATTGCAGCAGGTCTTTTTTTTTACCGTTCTTTAATATCCAGCCTCATTTCCAAATGGATTATAAATGTGACGCGCTATAAGAAGAGAGGCATTGAGATGCTCAAACTCGCCAGATTCAAACATTCGTATGAATATCCAAAGCTATCGCCTACCAATAACCGCAACATAAAGGAACATTCCGACAATAGTTTCAATTTTATCATCTGGACAATTTCAATTTTATGTTATCTACTTATACTGGCGCCGCTTATTACAACAGTAGCGCTATCTATGCAAGACTATAGTACTGGTGAGCTATTATGGACTTTCTGTCATTACAAAGATTTATTTCATGCTCAGTCTTTAACTGCAGCATTAGGTCGTTCTATTTTGTTGGGGTTAGGTGTCGGCTTTTCTTGTCTACTGATGGCTCCCCTTTTGGCTACCAGTAAATGGCTACCGAAAAAAATATATGTTCCAGGATTAATGATTATAGCTATTGCCTCTTTGATCCCTCCAGATAGCTATTCTATCGCGCTCTTAAATGTTGTACGTTTTTTGGGCATTCAATCCGGAAGCCTGTGGCTTGTCGCGATTGGTCATATTGCATGGGCCATGCCTTTCTGTGTGGGGACAATGATCCTTTCATATTCGGCACTAAATGTCCACATGCTACAGGCTGCTATGGAATTTGAACCAAAACCATTCTCATTATGGTTACGCATCATAGTTAGACTAACTATACCCGCAATTTTCGGATGCTTTATCTTTGGTTTCCTGCTCTCTTTGAATGACTCAATTCGAGGAATATACTTAGGTGGTTCAGCCGAACTTCTTAGCAATAGAGTGTATGGCAGATTACTTTCCGGCTTAGCTGGAAGTGGTAGAAGAATATTCGCATGTGGCACCATGGTGGTTATGTTTTCGTTTTTTTCGGCCAGTGCAGTTATTACATTCATTGCTCATTCCTCACGTTCCAGAGAATGAGCTCAGTTTGATTTTATCCGATAGTTTATGATTAATGTAAAACCCCTCCTTTAATATCCAAATATGAATATGGTATGAGGTCGGAATGAAACGCTGATGGCACCATGCAGAAAAGTTTCAGGGTTAATAATTTGCACGTTGATGATGCGTCTTCCTTAATTATCAGAAAATTATGGGAAATTAATTTCCCTTGAGGTTGTGGGATCAAAACTTTACAAGTAGCCAGTAAGGTGAGATATGTGGGGCACAGGCGTGGGCTTGACGGCTAATTAAATCAAGCACATGCGCTATGCATCGTATGCATCGAAAGCAAAAATTTTTGCTGAGGCTTGGTCTTACCGCCAGTGCGCAAAACACCTTTAAAAGCCAACCAACTTTTCATCAGTGCTCGAATTTAAAATCCAGGAATCCATTAAGGAATTCAATAGAGTCTGTCGAAAAAGTTTCATATTTGCATTTTTGGGGTTTTCCCGTTATCCCAATTTTCTTACACTCTCTGTTCCGCTGGTCCAGGCACTCTGAAGCGGATGAATGGCATTTTGGATTTTATTTTTCATATCGCGAGGGTCGGGCCTCGCCAACTCATTGACATACTGTGAAAAATGGTTTAAA
>CAZQLG010000199.1:0-5674 GCA_964594105.1 uncultured Desulfococcus sp.
TGCTTACTTCATCGCGCCTCGAATGCGGAAGCAAAATCCTTCGCCATCTGGGATATTTTATTTCTTCCACGGCCCTTACACCTGAACAGCCTTAATCTAATTTAAATGAAACTTGATAAATCCAAACTCCCATCAATGAAAATCTTCTGGGGCATCAGTTCATTTCAGGCCCTGGCTATGTTCCGGCGGGGGCTGTTTTATGCGTTTCTTTCGATTTATCTTCGGTATTTTCTCGGCCTGTCTGTTACCGAAACCACACTGTTTGCCACATTGCCCATGGTGTTTAACATTCTTGCCCAGACATTTATCTGGGGACGACTGTCTGACCGGCGCCAGTTGCGCAGAACGCTTATTTTATGGGGTGAGGGATGCGGTGCTGTCGGAACCGTCCTGATCTGGGGATGTCATATTCTTGCACCAACGCCTGCGAGTTCCGGCTATGTTATCATCTTAGGCTTAACGATTGTCGAAATCTTCTGGTCCATGAGCAACATTGGCTGGAGCGCTCTGATATCCGACCTTTATCCTGAAAAACAGCGCAATGCCGTATTGGGATATTTGACGAGTATCGGGGGCGTGGGGAGATTGATCGGCATCTGGATCGGAGGTCTGCTTTATGACGGAATGGGCGTCATGTATGAAGGGTGGGGATTTTATTCCGGTACCCTGTTTTTTATCCCCGCAGCCGTCATGCTGATTTCCATGATACCGGTTGTATATCTTCCGGAAGGCGGTAGCCGCAGAACTGAAACGACCGAAACAGAATGTGATGCAGCATGCCAGGTAGCCTCCATAAAAATGTTCTGGATATTTTTAACTGCCATGGTTTTTATCAATTTCGGCCGCAACGGGGTGATGATCATCCAATCCCAGTATCTGTTTTTAGATACCGGTTTTAATGTTTCAAGCCGGGTTCTGGGCTATATCTTCAACACTGAATCTGTCGCCATTATCTGCTTCGGCTTGCTGGCCGGGCGTATCGGACGCTGGATTGGGGATGGACCGTCTGTTTGTCTGGGGGCTGCGATCGCCATTATCTATCTGCTGATCTATTCATTGACCAATAACCTGAGCTGGATATACGTTGCCAGCTGGTTTCGCGGCATGGCAGATGTGATTATCCTGGCATCATCCTACGCGTTTGTCTCGGTTTTAATTCCGCCTCAACGACGGGGAACACTTTTCAGCCTGTTCAATGCCACATTATTTCTGTCCTGGGGGGTGGCCGGCACACTGATTGCCGGGCCGATTGTCGATCTTTTATCTCACGCAGGAATCAGTCAGGCCATCGCTTATCGGGCAGCATACTTATCCGGCCTGGTAATGGTTATCATCGGTTTATCGATCCAGATGTTTCTGGTTTTTGTCCTGATGCCGAAAACCGGAATTTCAGCACAAAGGAGCGGGAATTGAAAAACAGCCTGAAACTTTCCAAAGAAGAAATCAGCTGGATTTTATATGATGTGGGAAACTCTGCCTTTGTCCTGGTCATGGTGACGGCCATCATGCCCATTTTTTTCAAGGATTTTGCAGCCAAAGGAGTTGCAGATGCTTTGTCAACAGCTCACTGGGGATTTGCCAACTCAACAGCCTCTCTATTATTAGCTATTCTGGCTCCCATGCTGGGAACGTTTGCTGATTATAAAAACTTGAAAATAAAGTTCTTTACTATTTTCCTGGGCATCGGACTGGTCTTTACGCTGCTGTTGACTATGGTCAACGAGGGCCAGTGGATACTCTGCCTGTGCCTTTTCGTGTTTGCCCGGGTGGGATGGGCAGGTGCTAATATTTTTTACGATGCGTTTATCGTGGATGTTTCCGATAAAAACCGCATGGACCGGATTTCTGCCAATGGTTATGCATGGGGCTATATCGGCAGTGTGGTTCCTTTTCTGGTAATTATCGCAATGATTATGACCGCGTCAGAAAATTCCGGGGTCTTTCTTCCTGTCTTTCAGACCAAAATCGGGTTTATATTGGTTGCCGTATGGTGGCTTGTTTTTTCCATTCCTATGATTAAAAATGTTAAGCAACGCTATTTCATCCCCCCCTCCTCTTCTCCAGTGACCGAAAGCTTTAATCGTTTATGGCAGACACTTAAAGAAATCAAAAAATACCGGCAGGCGTTTTTATTTCTTATTGCTTATTTTTTTTATATAGATGGGATTGGCACCATTATCAGCATGTCAACCGCTTATGGGAGGGACTTGGGTTTCGGGGTCACCCTGCTGATTGCGGTGATTCTTTTCATCCAGATTATTGCGTTTCCCTTTGCTATTCTATACGGAAGACTGGCAAAGGTATTTTCGACCAAAACGATGCTGTTAGCCGGCATATCAATCTATTGTATTATTACTCTGGCTGCATTTCTACTCCCCGCCATTACCGATGAATCGGTCAAAATAATCGTTTTCTGGTGTATCGCTTTTCTCATCGGGTCATCAATGGGCGGCATCCAAGCGTTGAGCCGAAGCTTTTACGGCAAACTGATACCAGCAGATAAAAGTTCTGAATTTTTTGGATTTTATAATGTTTTTGGAAAATTTGCAGCCATTACCGGTCCGTTTCTCATGGGCATGGTCGGAGCCTATACCGGGCACTCCCGATGGGGCGTTTTAAGCATTCTTATCTTGTTCATCATAGGGGCATGGGTGCTGATTCATGTTAAAAAAATTGAATAAAAAAATTGCCCATGCAAAGCTGAAGATGCTATAGGATATTGATTACCAGTTGAGCAAAAAAGGACATTAAATGAGTAAAATATCAAAAAAAACAATTAGTTCACCATGGTTTCAGGGATTTGTATACCGGTTTATCCGCATGTACGCTTCAACTTTCCGCTTTACCGTTGAAAATGAAGAAGAATGGATGAATTATTTAAAAAATGGTGGAAAGGTCTTGCTGTGTGTGTGGCATCAACAATTTTTTTCAGCCATCCGTTATTTTAAAAATTATAAACAATACGCTCCCGGCCTGATGATCAGCCGAAGCGCAGACGGCGACCTGATTGCCGGGGTGGCCAGCCGAACCGGTTGGCGACCGGCCAGAGGCAGTTCATCCAGAGGCGGGAAAACAGCCATGATGGAAGTAATCAGCCACATTAAAGAAACCGGCCTGGGCGCACATATCTTAGACGGTCCCCGCGGCCCCATCGGCAAAGTCAAAGCCGGCGCCATCAGCATTGCATTGGCAGCAGATGCGGCAATCGTGCCCTTTTATATATCTGCCGACCGCGCCTGGTATTTTAACAGCTGGGATAAATTTTTCATCCCTAAACCATTTGCCAGGGTCACATTAAGATATGATAAAATAATCAAACTTCAAACACCCAACACAGAATCTGAATTTGAGGCGCAAAGACAAAATCTTGAAAATATCATGATCAAGGAACTCAAAAATGCATTTATTTGACCAGGATATTTCACTCACAAAAAAGTCGCCCGATGTTTTTGAAACAAAAATAAGCAATAACTGGTCGATTAACGGAAACCCTAACGGCGGATATCTTCTGGCAATACTGGCCAATGCCATGCAGCAGAAAAGCAACAGGGATGCCATTACCATCTGTACCGCAACGTACCTGTCGAAAACGACTCCCGGGCAAGCTGACCTGGCGCTTGAAAATATCGGCCGGACCAAACACATAGACCGATGGGAGGCAAAACTGGTTCAGAGCGGCAATGAAAAAATCCGGGTCATCGGTACTTTTTCAGACATTGAGAGCACCCGGAATGATAAACGATATGAAAAATCAGCACCGGATCTGGCACCAAAAGAAGACTGCATGCGAATTCCACCCATGGGCGCATACACGGTTTACGATAACATGGATGTTCGCCTGGATCCCGGATGCGCGGGATGGTTTACCGGATCATTAATTGATATTTCCGAACACAAAGGCTGGATTAAGTTTCAGAATGACCGCCCGTTTGATGTGGTGTCCCTGCTTTTAGCTGCCGACGCGTTCCCGCCCCCGGTTTTTACCAGCCAGGGAATGGTGGCCTGGGTACCGACCATTGAATTTTCAGTCAATATTCGAAACTTTCCAAAAACCCCATGGCTGAAGTGCATATTTCGCACCCATTTTATTAACAATGGCATTTTAGAAGAAGATGGTGAAATATGGGATGAAAACAATGAACTGGTTGCCATTTCCAGACAAATCGCGCAATTTAAAAAAAAATCAACATAACCGGATAAATCCTGAACACCTTAAGAATAAAATACTATTATCATAACAATCATTTATAAGGAGGAATACCAATGACAGCAAAACAATGGGGCAACCCACCGGAAATGCAGATTGATCCATCGAAAACATACAAAATAATTATGGACACCACCAAAGGAGAAATCGAACTGGAACTTTATCCGGAACACGCGCCGAAAACCGTTAACAATTTTGTTTTTCTGGCCAAAGAAGGATATTATGACGGGCTCTCATTTCACCGGGTCATTAATAATTTCATGATCCAGGGCGGTGACCCGACGGGCAGCGGAAGCGGCGGCCCCGGCTATCGGTTTGAGGATGAATTCGCCGGCAACCCCCTGACCCATGAAAGATGTGTCATCTCCATGGCCAATGCCGGACCAGGCACCAACGGCAGCCAATTCTTCATCACCCACTCCCCCCAACCCCATTTGAACGGACGCCACACGGTCTTTGGAAAAGTCGTCAAAGGAGATGATGTTGTAGATGCCATCGAGCAGGGTAACATAATGAATAAGGTCTCTGCCGGTGAAAAATAACATATACTGGCCGCTTCGCATACTTGTGAATCATTTCTGATGTTTGGATGGCACGGCAACATACTTCGGATTGACCTGAGCCGAAAATCCTTTGAAGTCGATACCCCGGCCCCGGCATTGTTTCATAAATATATCGGCGGCCGGGGCTTGGCTGGTTATTTATTAAAAGACCGGATAACACGTTCCTATGATGATCCGGACATGCCGATTCTTTTTTTTACCGGCCCACTGGTCAATACCCAATCTCCCACGTCCGGCCGGATGACCATCATGTCAAAATCTCCTTTGACCGGTACCATCGGGGATTCTTCCGTAGGCGGATCATTTGGCACCATGCTCAAAAAGGCCGGATTTGACGGAATCATAATCTCCGGCTACAGTGACCATTTGTGCGGAATTGAAATTTCCGACAACAAAATACAATTTGTCTCTGCAATCGCATTAGCCGGACAAACGGTTTCCAAGCTGAGCCGGATTCTAAAAGATAAAGGTGCCACTGCGATCATCGGACCGGCGGCAGAAAACGGTGTTCTGTATTCCAGCATCATGATTGACGGACATTATACGGCCGGACGCATGGGCCTGGGCCTGAATCTGGCTTCAAAAAACATTAAGTACATCACTGTCAAAGGCACCGGCAAAACACGGGTGGCAGACCCGGTTGCACTGAAAAATGCCAGTGAAGATATCTTCCGACTGGTTTCCGCGTCCCCTGCCCTGATGGGAGAATACGGCATATCCAAATTCGGCACCGGCGCGCTCTATGACCTTATGGATGCCCGACATATGATGCCTTCCTTTAATTTTAAAAAATCTCGTTTTGAACACGCTGCATCTTTAAATGCCCCGGCGTTTCATAACCGTTATACGCCGGAAAGCACCGGATGCCGGGGATGTCATATCCGGTGCAAAAAAATTGCCGCAG
>CAZQLG010000200.1:0-5634 GCA_964594105.1 uncultured Desulfococcus sp.
TACTGAGGACTTTACGCTTGAAAATGAAATGATTACCCAGACCATGAAACTGAAACGACGGATCGCGGTAAAAGAATATCAGGCTCTGATTGACGAAGCCTATGCGAAAACAGGGACGCATCTTTACTAAGGGGTGAATTATGTTAACTAAAATTTCAGATATTGAAAAAAGACTTTCAGGAAGAAAAAAAAAAGCCATGCTTGTTGCAGCAGCAGTCAGTGATGAAAATATTATACAGGCGATTATGAAAGCCAGAGATAAAGATATTATTAATGCAACGCTAATTGGTAATGAAGAAAAAATACGTGAGTATTGTCAGGATAATAATTTAGATCAGAAAGGAATCTATTTTATTAATGAAGAAGATGGTCATAAGGCTGGATTTAAAGCCGTACAACTTGTTCATGAAGAGAAAGCCGACATTATTATGAATGGTCAGGAAACTTATCGTGGTGCATCTTTTATAGGCAGAGCTGTTATTGATAAAACATATGGGATTAGCAAAGGAAACCGCATTTCGCATCTCGCCCTTTGTGAGATAGAAGGATATCATAAGCTTATTGGTATAACGGATATTGTTATGAACAATATGCCTAGCTTAAAAGAAAAGGCTTTAATCATAAGCAATGCTGTCTCTTTTTTAAGAATTTTGGGAATTGAAAAGCCGAAGGTTGCAGCTCTTGCAGCTGTTGAAGTAGTAAATGAGGCAATGCCGGCAACTCTTGAAGCAGCAATGCTATCAAAAATGTCACAACGTGGACAGATAAAAAACTGCATTATAGAGGGTCCGCTTGCGTTTGATAATGCTATTTCAAAAGAACAGGCGACATGTAAAGGAATCATCAACGAAGTCTCAGGTGATCCGGATATTTTATTCGCTCCTGATATTGAAACTGCTGGTATGCTATATCAAGCTTTTGTTTTTTTCGCGAAAGCAAAGGTGGCTTCATTAGCTATAGGTGCAACCGTTCCGATTGTTTTAACTACAAAAATGGATTCGCCTGAGACAAGAGTAAACAGCATACTCCTTGGAGCAAGTCTCTATGTGTAAATTTACACATGTATAATATTTAAAAATTGGAGAAAAAAATGATAACCAAATTATCCGATTTATATAACCATATTGATAAACAAATAAAAAAGAAAAAACTTGTTGTCGCGGTAGCACAGGAGGAGCATGTACTTGAAGCTGTTGCGGAAGCAAAAAGAAAAAATATAGTTGATCTGATTCTGGTTGGGCATGAAAAAAAGATAAAAGAAATCCTGGAAAGGAAAGAACTCCCTTTATCGGATGTTGAAATAATCAATGAAGAAAATATCAAGAATGCTGCAATAGCATCAGTAAAGATTATTTATGCTGGAGATGGTGATATTTTGATGAAGGGAAATATTGACTCTTCAGGTTTTTTAAGAGCTTTACTAGATAAGCAATATGGTCTGCGAAAACAAGATATCCTCTCGCACGTTGGCATAATTGAATTGCCAAATTATCATAAAATTTTTGCGCTCACTGATGGAGCCTTCAATATTGCCCCTGATCTTAATATGAAAATCTCTATTTTGCACAATACAATATCCTTTGTAAGAAAACTCGGTATAAAACAGCCTAAGGTTGCAGTTCTCGGAGTATTCGAACGAGTACACCCGAAGATGCAGGCAACTATGGATGCGGCCATACTTTCAAAAATGTCACAACGTGGACAAATCAGACACTGTATTATTGACGGACCTCTTTCTTTTGATAACGCAATATCAAAACAAAGTGCAAATTTTAAGGGGATAGACAATGAAGTGGCAGGTGATGCGGATATTCTTCTTTTACCTAATCTTGAATCCGCCAATGTACTTTATAAGTCAATCGTATATTTTGCCGGAGCGAAACCTGCATGTGTAATACTTGGAGCGTCTGCTCCTATTATTCTTACTTCAAGAACAGACTCTGAAGAGGTTAAACTAAACAGTATCATGCTGGCTGCACGTGTGGACTTTTAATTAATTGTATTGATGGCTTCGTAAAAAGTCCAAATTCTTTGTTGCGCTTCATCCTTCGTTTTTTCATGGTACGCTAAGTACAAATCATCACTCAGGATTTGCACGCCTCGAATTTGGAGCTTTTTTCTTTGCCATCAGAATCTGATTTTTTACGAGTTTGGCTGTATTGATTAATCAAATAAAAAAATACAAGCAGGTAAAATATGAATAATAATTTAATACTGGCAATAAATCCAGGATCTACATCAACGAAAATAGCCGTTTACAATGGAACTGAATTGTTAATTGAAAAAAACATTAAACATACAACTGAAGAACTATCACAGTTTGATGATATGATAGGGCAATATGGATTCAGAAAAAATCTTATTATTAAAGAACTGGAAATTAATAGCATAAATCTTGATGATATAAAAATAATTATTGGTCGAGGCGGATTATTAAAACCTGTTGAATCAGGAATTTATAACATAAACGAGAAAATGAAAGAAGACCTTGTTCAAGGGGCTGCGTCATCAAAACATGCCAGCAATCTTGGTGGACTCTTGGCTGATGATTTTGCCACGCAAATACCCGGTGCAAAAGCATATATAGCTGATCCTCCCGTGGTAGACGAGATGGAAATACTGGCCAGAATTACCGGACATCCTAAATTTAAAAGAAAATCACTATTTCATGCATTAAATCAAAAAGCTATTGCACGACAACATGCAGAATTTATTTCAACTGACTATGAAAAATTAAACCTTATTGTTGCTCATCTGGGTGGAGGCATTTCTGTTGGCGCCCATAAAAAAGGCAGAATTATGGATGTTAACAACGCTCTTGATGGCGAAGGACCATTATCACCTGAACGAAGTGGTTCCCTTCCAATAGGAGACGTTGTCAAGCTTTGTTTTAGTGGTGAGTATACCTTTGACGAAGTAAAAAAAATGTTGGTGGGCCATGGTGGAATGTCGGCTCACCTAGGAACAAATAATACGATTGAAATTGAAAAAAAAGCACTAAATGGTAATAATGAATACAAGCTGATCCTTGATGCAATGATATATCAGATAGCTAAATATATTGGATCCATGTATTCTGTTCTTTTTTGTGACGTTGATGCAATTTTGATAACCGGTGGGATGGCACACAGTAAATATATCACAGAGGAGATCAGCAGAAGAGTTAAGAAGATGGCTGATGTATTTGTTTATCCTGGTGAAAATGAAATGGAAGCCCTTGCTTTTAATGGACGTATGTTATTGAATGGAAATATTGCTGTACAGGAATATTGATTTTTTACGCTAAAAAAATGAAGGTTCGGGTTTTACAATAACGCTTCCTTGCTGAAAATGAATCTTAGAATATTGATAACATAGTCTGTTAAAACAGCATCCGGCGATGCGTGACATTCATTAACGTACGTTTGCATTCTACCGGACTTCAAGCCAGTTGGATTTTGAATGATAGGTGAGTGTAATATGGATACAATCGTTATTCTTTCTGACATGTTGACGCCTAATCACCACGCTGTAAGAAGCCTGTGAGAATTATTTCCTGATTGCGACATTCTGATTCTTAATAAAAGAGCGATGGAACCAGGCAGCGGGGCTATTCAATCCAGCTTGAAACAAATTTCACGGCAATTAAAATTTGAACAGTCAGAGAATTGATATTGGAGCATGAAGGACGTCCAAAAAAAATGTCGGAATTTATTGATACCGTGAAATCCTATCCCGCGGAATAGAAAGACAAGGCTGTCAAATCGGTGAAGGTCGCAATAGATGCTTAACAGGCTTTAAGAATTGACTGAAATTTGACATCAAATCCTAATTGTGCCATGTTCGGGTTTGTGATTTGCAAAAATAAAATTCAGATTTCTCGCCACAAGTTTCTTTTTTCCCCTTTATTATCAAGCATAGTGTCTGATAGCCAACCGGGAACACCGCACCCTTTATCTTTATTATAATGGGGCATTCTGCTGCGTCATTGATACAAAGCCATGAATTTAATAAATTCCCGACAGTCCATAATGAGAGAGCGATAAGATGAAATCAATGGAATCTATTATAGACGCCGTGACCCGTTTGCGTCACGATCTGCACCGCGCGCCGGAACTGACCTGGTCAGAGGCAAAAACCGCCCGAAGGATCCGGGATGAACTGACCCGGGCCGACATTGCCTGGCGAGTGTGTGCAAAAACAGGAACAAAAGCGGTTCTGGCAAAAGAAGCCTCCGGACGATCCATTGCGCTCCGGGCGGATATGGACGCGCTGCCAATCGAAGAAAAAAGCGGCAAAGCCTGGGCCTCTGAAATTAATGGGTGCATGCATGCCTGCGGACACGATGGGCATATGGCGACGCTGATGGCGACGGCTCTGTGGCTCAAACAGCAGGAATCGCGGCTGCCGGGTCCGGTGACACTGCTTTTTCAACCGGCGGAAGAAGGCGGGCACGGCGCCCGGCGAATGATCGAAGCCGGGGCCCTTGATGGTGTGGATGCCATTTACGGCTGGCATAACTGGCCGGGAATTCCCCTCGGACAGGCGATCTGTCCTATCGGGGTGGTGATGGCGGCCAACGGCACATTCCGAATAACAGTAAACGGTGAGGGCGGCCATGCCAGCCAGCCGGAAATGTGTCGTGACCCCGTAACCGCAGGATCGGCCATTGTGCTGGCATTGCAGCAGATTGTCAGCCGGCGTCTGCCCCCTCAACAGTCAGCCGTAGTGAACGTGACCAGTTTTGTTGCACCCAGTGCGGAGACGGTAATCCCTGCGCGGGCGGTTCTGGCGGGCAATATCCGGATAGCGGATGACTCGTTACGGAATACAGTTAACGATCTGATCACGCAGGTTTCGGCAGATACGGCAAAGGCCTGGGGTGTTACTGCTGACGTGGAGATTTTCCCCCGCTACGGAGCCACTGTCAACCATCCGGATGAAGCCGAGGTGATTCAAAATGGGTTATCCCGGGAATTCGGTGAAGGGTGGGAGGATCGGTCAATTGCCATCCCGGTGATGGCTTCCGAGGATTTTCATTATTACCTGAATAAAATTCCCGGTGCGCTGGCATTGATCGGGGCGGGCGGGGATGCGGGCCTGCACAGCCCGCGCTATGATTTTAACGATGAGCTGATCACACCCGTGGCCCGGCTCATGATTCGCCTTGCCGGCGGGACAGTGCCGGAAAAATAACGGACTAATTTTTGTCTGGTAGATATGATGAATCGGTTCGCCGCAATACAGCGGCAAACCCAAAAACAAGAGGATTGGTGTCACATCTTGAATTAAACTATTATTTCATCTACCGTTTTTTCATCTTGTTATCTCCCAACAATTTTTCATGCAGCTCTGCTCATGAGCATTTCTTAAATCTTCTCATTTAACATGTTAACTATAATTCAAGATGTGACACCAATTTCTTGGTTCTAATTTCCCATCAACCGCCAGTTAAAACCAAATGTGACCGAATCTCTTCCGGTGCCCATGTGGGAAGTGTTGCGGTCAGATTATTTATTGAAAAATATCAACCAAAAATTTGTTTTACCGGACATATTCACGAATCGGTCGGCGTGGATAAAATCGGTGATACACATATTATCAATCCAGGTATGCTGAACCGGGGCTGTTTCGCATATGCCGAGATTGGTGAAA
>CAZQLG010000201.1:0-5625 GCA_964594105.1 uncultured Desulfococcus sp.
GGAGGTATTTTATCTTGAAAAATAGGCGGTGAAATAAATAGTTATTCAACACTTGTACAACAAACGGTAGTTAGTTAGATTTCATGTGGAAAATTACCGATTTCCTTTTGCTCGATTGTGTGTCTTACACAACATCTGACAATTCTTGGCCGCTGTCGCTCCTCCCTTGCTCCAAGCTGTTACATGATCGGCTTCCATTTCGCTCGATTTCCAAATTTTATTCTTGTTGGCATCATGTCCAATGGCACAAAGCGGACAATTTGATTTCCCTTTAGTTTTAGCCTCATCAGTCTGTTTTAAGTAAACATCTCTCTTAGTAGCTTCATCAAAGACTCGAACATTGAGCAATTTAGTGTCGACTGAACCGCCAAGAATGTACTCAAAAATACCCTTATGGTTCTTGACATACGGATCACCGTAGAGCTTTTTTACCTCGGCTGACACCTTTTTCGGGTCATACGCTTTCTTATGATATGCTTCATAAAATCGTCCCCATTCTAGTCCTCGCATCTCGCTCTCTACATCGGTAAATAAGCTAGACACCCAGTCAATCACGCTGTTAAAATAGGTTTTTAATTCAGTAATGTTCTTGTCGTAGCGGTGTCGGCTCATATAATCACTAATATTGCATTTGCTCACCCAGTCTAACGTACATTCCAAAAATTTTTGGCGGTTTGCGCTACCTGATATATACGCGCTCCATTTTTGGATGTTGGCGTTTTGGCTATTACTAAACTCTTCCTTGCCGAGTGTAACAAATGGTCCAGAATACACGGCGTTTAGTAGCTCCTGATTATTGAGCGGAACACCAGCAATATTAATCGTTCGATACCATTCTTTTATCTCACTTTCAGCCCCCTCACATTCGTAAATGAGCAGTTTTGTCTCTAATATCTTGGACTGCCTGTCGGCTGCGATACCGCTAAAATACTGCTCCATACCATTTCTATCTTTGATGGCAAACTTGTCTGTAACATACCGACCAAAACTGGTGATACGCTGTTGTCCATCTAGAACTTCCAGTTTATCATCATTCACTTTGTTGAAATAAATCAAACCAAGCGGGTAGTCCTTGAGGATTGATTTGATGACGGCAACATCCTTTTTGCCGTCATCGTAGATATAGTTTCGCTGATATTCTGGCTGGATAGTCAACCTGCCGGAAAGACCAAATAACCCCTTGCCTTCAAGTTCGTTATAGACAAACCCTTCGCAGATGTCTTTAACAGTAATGTCAGTTTTTAATGTTGTCTTCATATGGTTATTTCCTTGTGTTTAATAAGCACTCTTTGATAGACTTTTACTAATAAGCCATCGCGAACAACCACCCCGCTTGCATTCAAATCATAAGTCCCTTTTTTGCCAAACTTATCTTGATATGCCTGTTTACACTCTGCCGTTGTATAAACTTTTGTTTTTAAATTATATAGATCTAAATTTTCACACATTCCAATAATCTCAAATTGCTCGGGCGAGTATTTGTCGAGAAAACTAATAGGCACACCCATCACGCCTTTATAATCGCTCGGGATGGCATCAGTAAACGGTAGTTCGATTGCATCATAGTTTTCATATTTCTGATAACCTTTAACCTTGATTTCTTTGTGCCTGCTATATTTCAAGTTGTCTTGCATAGTCATCAGTGGCAGAGCCCGGTGACGTCTTCCGTGGTCAAGGTTAGTAAACCAACATGAATTTCCTAGTCTTGTATAATCACCCACATATCCGAGCCTGGCAGCTTTTTGTCTATCTTTTTCAGCAACTTCAGTACCTTCAGGAACAGCAAAAACCATATCGCTACCATTACCTGTTGCACCTAACCAAACTTTATTTTCCTTGATGAGTGGAAAAATTTCCTTATAAGTAATAGCGTTCATATTCCCAATAATTACAAACTGTTTACTGGCTTCTATAATCCAAGTTAAAAAGACACGAAATTGCGAAAAAGGCGGGTTTGTAATAATGATGTCTGCCTCATCACGCAACTTTTTTATTTCGTCGCTGCAGAAGTCTCCGTCACCTTTCAGATAATGCCATTCCAAATCATCAACATTGATCTTACCGTCACCGGTTTTATCATGAGTCAAGGTAATAATCTTGCCGTTTTTGGTAGTTTTGTATTTATCAAATTGCGGATCACACGTCTCGAAAAAAGTTGGTTGATAACCGCTTTTATATTTTTTACTGTCAGCCGCATAGCTAGTACTAATGAGTTTTTTTAACCCAAACTTCTCAAAATTTTGGGCAAAAAACTTTGTAAAGTTGCTCCATTCTGGATCATCACAAGGCAGTAAAATTGTTTTACCTCGAAAAACATTGGGATTGTATTCTAAATACGCAGCAATTTCTTTCTCAATAAAGTGGTATAAAGTGTAAAATTCATCATTTTTTGCCATTCTGGCGCTTGTAAGATTTCTGTTTGCCATGTTTTTCCTATTAGATGATAATTTTGTATAAATTATTTCTGCGATTACTTTGAAAAAAAGTACTTCCTATAACACTCATTAATTAAACCAATAGAAGCAACTAACGACCTGCATCACCAGCAGCGCCGGGATGTTCAAAGAAAAAACGGGCGGCTATTCGCGGTCTGTGTTGACCCGATAGGTTATACATTATTCTCGTTACACTTAATCATTTCTATGAAGTTCAGAGGATTGGCTAAAACAAGTGCGCCATCCAAGCTTTTTCCTGTTTCAAATATCTCTTTCCAGTAGTCATAATTTTTCTTTCCAGAAAATATTGTATTTGCCATTGATCGATCTTTCCACAAAGGTAATTGACTTAAATTTTTTACAAAATTTTCAATATTTTTCCAAAGCTGTTCATCAAATGGAGTTTGAAAAATTTTTTCATCAGTGAACATTTTTCCTGTATTTGAAAAATATGTTGTGATTACCTTTTTTAAGTATTGCAACCAATTATAGAGGATTTCTTCCTTACTAATTCTATAAGCTATCAAATGCTCATCAGTTATTTCTGTGTCTTTTTTATCAATAATTTTCTTTTCAACTCGTGCTGTACCAATTTCTGGTAGGAATTTGTTTATATAAATATTCTCTGACAAGATGCTTAATATTTTCACTATTTGATTTATTTCAAGTTCTCTTGGGTTTAATCCTTCATCAGATTTAAAATCTATTGGAGTGTTTAAAACAAATTTTGAACTTACAAAGGAAGACAAAATAGTTTTATCAAAAGCACTATAAGAAATTGGAAGCTCTTTGGCTTTACCTCCAAAATCGATATAATCTTTCAACTTATTATCTTTTGCATTAGTAATTGAGTGCTTTATCGAGTCGATGATATATTTTTTTATATTTGCGCCATCTCCTTTAAAGAAATCAATAAGTTGTTGTTCTGAAAAAGAATAATCATCTTCCTTCAAGGTATGTGCAATCTGATATTTTTTAACTCTCTCAGAATAAAGCGTATTATTTAATTGCCTCATTATTGATTTATCAAAAGCAATTTGCCTTAATGTACTGCCTGCATTTGTATTCGTTTCAGTTAGCCTATCAACATTAGGATCTAAAAACACGCGCACCACAAACTTTCGGGTACCTAACAGAATTTGAGCAACTGCTTTATGCTGACCATCAAATAACTTTAACTTGCCATCATCGATTCGAACGAGACTAAGATGTAATTGGGGGTTTTTCTTATCAAACTCCTTTATAAGCTTCCCAATACTACTATTTATTCCTCGAGGGTTAATAATTTCATCATGGAACAAGTATTCAATAGGAATCTCAATGAAACAGGATTGTTCTTTTGATAGATTATCGATGAAAATTGTTGTTTTATATGTTTTATTGTCACCAATATCTGAAAAGGAATAGTTGAGGACACCATCGATAATTTTATGCTTGAATTTATGTTTAGAACCATTGAAAAAAGATAGGACATCTTTTAAAGATGCAGACTTACTTGTTTCTGACTGAACAGTTGTTTGTATCTTATTAAGTCGTTGAAGTATTTTGGCGATTTTCAAATTCGCATCTTGTTTTGACTTATTACAGCTTTCATGTGTTACTGCAAAGTTGTCTTCAGAATCTTTTCCTTTATTTGCTAATGGAATAATATGATCAATATTCGTAGTATTTAGCTCTAAATCTATTTTTTCTTCACAGATAAAACACTGATGGTTCTGAATATTCAACAACTTATTCGTAAGAACTGAATATTCCTCTTTTGATAGGGATGACAAATATTTTGATGACATAATTTTTTCCTCTTTCTAAAGAATGTTTATGTATAGTGTCAATAGCTGGAAAGTTTCCTTTATATCACCCTATATCGGCCATTTTTTCCAGATATTTTGATATTAGTAGTTTAATATGGAAATAATTGTCCAGTTCTTGATTTCCTTTTTATTTTCCAATCTCCAATCTCTTATTTAACACCGTTTTACCCATACTGTCAAATTTTCCACATCTCCAATACGGTTTCTCTCTCCAACGCTATATATATTAATACATGAAACATGTTTCACCACCATTTCAACAACCCACTAACCAGCAAATCCAAGGAGAAAACACCATGACCATCCGTCTACCGCCAGACAATTTCCTTGATCACATCCTGGCCATCTTCGGCAAAAAAAGAAAGATCATCATACTAGACAATATCAGCCAAGCAGAAAAACAACTCGGCCCTTACGTCACCATCAAAGCCAAAAAGGAGGGATTTTTCAAAGCCTTGTTTCGTCGCCAGTCATAAACACAAAAAACTCAGGCAAATGTGTTTTCTGCATCTCCCACCAACTAAGCATCCACTAACAGCATAAACCGATTCAAAATCACAACCAAGAACTTCCACAACCCATAACCACTATCAAACACCAAAACCTTCAACCAGAAAGGAGCGACCACCTATGCGTAAAACCATTTTCATTATGACCACCACCCTCCTCTTGCTATCACCTCTTATAATCACTGGTTGCAACGATCAGAAAGAACAGGAACTGGGTAAAGTCAAGGAACAGGTCACCACTTTGCGAATGGAAAATTCAAAGTTGAAAAAGATAATCGCCAAGAAGGAAACCAGCGAATCCGGCACTATTTTTACCACCTTTGGAGTTGGTGCATCATTGATCATGGCCGGTGGTCTTATTGTCTGGATCATCTACAGGAGGCGACAAGATGTTTCCCCTACCTAAATCTAATGAACCAGGAAAATTTCAAAAAGATATTTTCCAAGAGCATGGGTGTCAGGCCTACACATTTCACACATCTCAACATTCATGCAAATTCTGGAAAAGCATAATCAGGCCTAAGCTTCTGCAATGCAGGTTGCTTTGTTGTCAACTGTGTAGGCCTGACACCCACGTTTTATATTTGCCACGAAGAGTTCTAAAAGACCTTGACAACCTTTTACCTTGCCTTTGTGTCCTTCCTCTATCCAGCTCTCAACGCCGGCGATCAGCGGACCAAAACAAAGCGGCCAGCACGTTTTGCAATCCTAATGGATTGCAGACGTGCACCAGGAGCCCGAGGAACCAAAACAGCGTTTTGGTTTCGATTGCATTGCTTTGTTAGCAGGCCAAGAACCATTAATTTTGTTTAAACCTTGAATTCAACTCGTAAGTGCAACTTTAATTGGTTGGTGAAAGAGCAAGCTACT
>CAZQLG010000202.1:0-5602 GCA_964594105.1 uncultured Desulfococcus sp.
TTCCCGGCCTTAAACCGTCGCTTCATGGGTTTCTCCTTTCTTTAATGTAATTAATTCTAGAATAAGCGTATATTGAGAAAAAAATAATTTTATGAGCTTTTCGTGACAGCTAACGATAGCAGTATTTGGAGAAGTAAAATTTTGGGCGGACTTCCCCTGGATTTTTTTTAATTGAACCAAATTATCCGTTTGAAAATCGCTGCCCCCTTTCTTGTTTTGGTTAAAATGAGCTCACATTGTTTGCACTATCGCTGCCCGACAGGAAAAATATTGGTGAAAACTAAAAGTTTTGAGTCTGGCTGAAAAATTGAACCATGGAGCAATTAAAGATCAAGTGAAAAAAATTCTATTATTTTACATGGAGAGGTATTTTTTTACTTGACCAGTCCTTTAATGGGTGCTCCCTTTATTCTAACTAAGCCGGTATAGCATAATCCTTGATGCGGCCAGCCACGACCATTGCGATATAGATCATCCAGAAGATCAAGAAAACATGCAGTACGTCGTTTTCAGAGAACCAGACTCCCTTTGCCCATAATTGTTCAGTAATGCCTTGTCTTTTGTAAATCCAATATGCCATCTTAGTGCAAAGCCATATACTCCAGGCCCCCAAAAGCACAAGGTCCATGGAGTAACCGAACATGTAGTACCGCCATGCATTTAAAAAACAGAAAAACAATAAAACCGGGGTCGTGACCCAAACCAGGAGTTCATAAGTAATCAGGGATTTTACTGGCATTATCCCCCCAATAAAAACAAGAATAACGTATACCACGGAAGTTATTGATGCATACCACAGCAGCACCATCTGAAATGTTCCCGTGGTGCAGGAATATGATAGAGCGATCAACATCGCATTCGTGCTAACGTGATTGAACATGAGGTAAACGACCTCCCACCAACTGGTCCAACTGCAGACCTGCCTCCCTGCGCATTTGATTTCGTAGCCAAATGCCTGGTAACTTGTTCCGGCAAGAAGTGCGCAGATTCCTTTCAGCAAAAGTGAAACACCCCACCACAGTCGGGAATTTTCGTCATTTTGAGTTTGAAAAAAATAGAGGCCGACGCCAACGGTCAATAAACCCAAAAAATAAACCCAAAATGTTGAAAGGGGTTGACTTATGATGACCTCTTTGGAGAAGATCCGGATTTTTCGGCAGGGCTGTTTCATACACCAGTTTTCTGGCGTCAGATTAGAATCATCATGTGGAATCGATTGCAGGCGACTGAAAACAGACAACCATACTTTTGAAATCTTAGTCATGAGAAAATACCTCGTTAATACAGTTAGAGCAAATATTGATTTACATCATCGATTAGCGGTGGGATCAAAACAAATTTACCAACATGCTTTTTAACTGTGAATTCACGTTGCGCCTCAACAATTTTTTTGAGTGGAAAGCTTTTTGCCAGAAGGGGCTTGATCTCACCCTTCTCGATATAGGAAACAAGATTTGGGAAAACAGGCCTATCCCAGGCGGTACAACCAATCAGCGTCAAATCCTTTAAATAGAAGTCGCGCATATCAAGTTCCACAAGCGGCCCTGCAATGGCACCCGAGGATACAAACCGACCGCCTGTTTTTAATACTTTAAGCATCCTCCCAAAGCCTGCCCCTGCAACGTTGTCAACGACAACATCCACGGATTTTTCTCCCAAAAAAGCCACAATATCCTTGTCACGGGCAATGACCTGATCTGCACCTATTGCCTGTACTTTTTCAAGCTTTTCTTTCCCTGCGATAGCTGTTACAACAGCTCCCCGCCGCTTTGCCAGTTGGACAGCCGCGGATCCGACACCGCCCGAAGCGCCCGCTATCAATACATGTTCACCTTTTGCCACCTTTGCCCGGTGAACCATATTTTCAGCCGTACCATAAGCGCATGGGATGGTGCCAAGCTCGGCATCGCTCCACTCACAAATCACAGGAAAAACCTCGGTTGCAGGTACTTTTACAAATTGTGCAAACGCGCCGTCAAAATCAGAAGCCATCCAAATGTTTTCCAATGAATCCCATCCTGTACTGCGTATACAGGATCAAACCAATACCCGCGAGCCCACAAGGCTTTCATCAGCCCCCGCTGCAACAGCAACCACCCGACCGCAACAATCTGTACCCTGAATGAACGGAAATGGTGTCGCCTCATTCCAACCGCCATCTCCCTGTTTTTTTGCCTCTTGTTTTTCTTGATCGCCGGTTGTAAGGGATTCTGTGCTCGTCGTGACCTTGGAAGAGTACCAGCCAAGACGGGTATTGATTTCAGTATTATTTACTCCAGCGGCAAGTACCTGTAAAAGAACTTCATTCGAGGCAAGTTCCGGAATCGGAACATCCCGGTAATCAAGTTTTTCATAACCGCCGTTTCCAGTTGTGACAACCGCTTTCATGATCGCTCTGCTATCTCTGATATCAAAACGATTTTTTTCGGGCGTTGCCACATTTTGTTTTGTCATACCTCTCCTTTCATTTAAAAAATATTTACTAACACCGAAAATCAGATGCCTCACAAAAAATCGCTGACAGATTAACCTGGCATACCGCCAGTAGAGATCAGGCAGGTATAACCAAAAATCTCGCTGACGGCAAAGATATCCCAGAAGTCTAATACCGAAATCCGCAAATTTAGACCTCGTGATTTTCGATTAATTTTCTATGTTTTTTGAGGACACTTACTGATGCAATTAAGTGGCTTTTTCTAATTCCCTTGTGCTGTTATTAATAATTTCAGATAATTATATGTAAAAATCGAGTAACGAGTGTCCAATTTATCTCCACAAAACTCTGTATCTGCTGATATTAGTGCTAAAAGGTTGTATAAGCCTTTATGATAGTCACGAGGTCTGAAATTCAGGGAAAAGGTCAAAGAAGAAAACGGTAACAAACTTATCATTTTCGACCAGGATCGCTACGCCATTTTTGATGCATACGAAGTCTTTATTCTTTGCGGCCGCAATGTTCTTATGCCCACCGGAGTACCTGAAATAATCACCAAAGAAGATATACTACAAAAATATTGTGTACAAATGGAATAACCTGTTGTCGTTCGGCTATCCGGCTTATTTTTTTTATTCCCCCTTCTTTCCTTTTAACTACCTCAGTTGTCAGGGTTATCTACACGTATATCCCTTTTTAAATTTCACTGTAAAATAATTGCTTGCGCCGCTGCCATGTGGAGCGTATCTAAGGTACTATTACCTTTATTTTTTAAACCATGCCCAGGTTCGTCTGCTACCGGCCCCTGAATGCCTATTATGCAGTGTTGCAAAAACCTGGTTAGCCTTATATCGAATATCCAGAGTACTTCAAACAACATTTATACTAATGTGACAAAGTAGAACTAACTAAGCCGGTATAGCATAATCCTTGATGTGGCCAGCCACGACCGTTGCGATATAGATCATCCAGAAGATCATGAAAACATGCAGTACGTCGTTTTCAGAGAACCAGACTCCCTTTGCCCATAATTGTTCAGTAATGCCTTGTCTTTTGTAAATCCAATATGCCATCTTAGTGCAAAGCCATATACTCCAGGCCCCCAAAAGCACAAGGTCCATGGAGTAACCGAACATGTAGTACCGCCATGCATTTAAAAAACAGAAAAACAATAAAACCGGGGTCGTGACCCAAACCAGGAGTTCATAAGTAATCAGGGATTTTACTGGCATTATCCCCCCAATAAAAACAAGAATAACGTATACCACGGAAGTTATTGATGCATACCACAGCAGCACCATCTGAAATGTTCCCGTGGTGCAGGAATATGATAGAGCGATCAACATCGCATTCGTGCTAACGTGATTGAACATGAGGTAAACGACCTCCCACCAACTGGTCCAACTGCAGACCTGCCTCCCTGCGCATTTGATTTCGTAGCCAAATGCCTGGTAACTTGTTCCGGCAAGAAGTGCGCAGATTCCTTTCAGCAAAAGTGAAACACCCCACCACAGTCGGGAATTTTCGTCATTTTGAGTTTGAAAAAAATAGAGGCCGACGCCAACGGTCAATAAACCCAAAAAATAAACCCAAAATGTTGAAAGGGGTTGACTTATGATGACCTCTTTGGAGAAGATCCGGATTTTTCGGCAGGGCTGTTTCATACACCAGTTTTCTGGCGTCAGATTAGAATCATCATGTGGAATCGATTGCAGGCGACTGAAAACAGACAACCATACTTTTGAAATCTTAGTCATGAGAAAATACCTCGTTAATACAGTTAGAGCAAATATTGATTTACATCATCGATTAGCGGTGGGATCAAAACAAATTTACCAACATGCTTTTTAACTGTGAATTCACGTTGCGCCTCAACAATTTTTTTGAGTGGAAAGCTTTTTGCCAGAAGGGGCTTGATCTCACCCTTCTCGATATAGGAAACAAGATTTGGGAAAACAGGCCTATCCCAGGCGGTACAACCAATCAGCGTCAAATCCTTTAAATAGAAGTCGCGCATATCAAGTTCCACAAGCGGCCCTGCAATGGCACCCGAGGATACAAACCGACCGCCTGTTTTTAATACTTTAAGCATCCTCCCAAAGCCTGCCCCTGCAACGTTGTCAACGACAACATCCACGGATTTTTCTCCCAAAAAAGCCACAATATCCTTGTCACGGGCAATGACCTGATCTGCACCTATTGCCTGTACTTTTTCAAGCTTTTCTTTCCCTGCGATAGCTGTTACAACAGCTCCCCGCCGCTTTGCCAGTTGGACAGCCGCGGATCCGACACCGCCCGAAGCGCCCGCTATCAATACATGTTCACCTTTTGCCACCTTTGCCCGGTGAACCATATTTTCAGCCGTACCATAAGCGCATGGGATGGTGCCAAGCTCGGCATCGCTCCACTCACAAATCACAGGAAAAACCTCGGTTGCAGGTACTTTTACAAATTGTGCAAACGCGCCGTCAAAATCAGAAGCCATCCAAATGTTTTCCAATGAATCCCATCCTGTACTGCGTATACAGGATCAAACCAATACCCGCGAGCCCACAAGGCTTTCATCAGCCCCCGCTGCAACAGCAACCACCCGACCGCAACAATCTGTACCCTGAATGAACGGAAATGGTGTCGCCTCATTCCAACCGCCATCTCCCTGTTTTTTTGCCTCTTGTTTTTCTTGATCGCCGGTTGTAAGGGATTCTGTGCTCGTCGTGACCTTGGAAGAGTACCAGCCAAGACGGGTATTGATTTCAGTATTATTTACTCCAGCGGCAAGTACCTGTAAAAGAACTTCATTCGAGGCAAGTTCCGGAATCGGAACATCCCGGTAATCAAGTTTTTCATAACCGCCGTTTCCAGTTGTGACAACCGCTTTCATGATCGCTCTGCTATCTCTGATATCAAAACGATTTTTTTCGGGCGTTGCCACATTTTGTTTTGTCATACCTCTCCTTTCATTTAAAAAATATTTACTAACACCGAAAATCAGATGCCTCACAAAAAATCGCTGACAGATTAACCTGGCATACCGCCAGTAGAGATCAGGCAGGTATAACCAAAAATCTCGCTGACGGCAAAGATATCCCAGAAGTCTAATACCGAAATCCGCAAATTTAGACCTCGTGATTTTCGATTAATTTTCTATGTTTTTTGAGGACACTTACT
>CAZQLG010000203.1:0-5585 GCA_964594105.1 uncultured Desulfococcus sp.
TCAGGTTACGGATTGCTTTTTTTTTAAAAATGATAGATATCTTATGATAAGCAATTCGCTTTTTTACGGGACTATCAATCCTAAAAGACAATAATTACAGCATACCATAAACAAAATGAAATCACCGGCCATTTTAATTATTGATGATGAAAGCGCTATCCGCAGTGGCGTCCGTTTATCCCTCGTCGATGAGGGGTGGTCGGTGGATACCAGCGTTACCGGCACCGATGGGCTTAATCAGGCGCTTGCTGGAGCGTATGATGTTATCCTTCTGGATATCAAGCTTCCTGATATCAGCGGAATGGAAATATTAAAAACACTTCGTTTAAAACAGCCGGATGTGTATGTCATTATGATGACCGGATTTGCGACGGTTCAAAATGCGGTAAAAGCATTAAAAATAGGTGCTTATAATTATATTGCCAAGCCGTTTTCAAGTGATGAAATAATCCTGGCGGTTAAGAAAGCGTTAGAGAATAAACATCTTAAAGAAGATAATCTGTCTTTGCGCAAACAGCTTTATCAGCGGTATGATTTTAATCAGATTGTGGGAGAACATTCGTTGATTAAGAATGTTTTTGAGGCCATCAAACGGGTGGCCCCGACGGACAGTACCGTTCTCCTTGATGGGGAAAGTGGAACCGGAAAAGAACTTTTTGCCGGTTCCATCCATGCCCATAGCCTTCGTGCTTCCCGGCAGTTTATTGTGGCAGACTGCAGTACGTTTTCGGCCAGCCTTCTGGAAAGTGAATTGTTCGGTCATGTGAAGGGTGCTTTTACCGGAGCGGTGCAAAATAAGGCCGGCATATTTGAAGCGGCCGACGGGGGGACCCTGTTTCTGGATGAAGTGGCCAACTTAAACATGGAAATTCAGGGAAAACTTCTCAGGGTCATGGAAACCCTTGAATATAAGCCGGTCGGGGCAAGTCATACCCGTAAATCGGATGTGCGAATCATTGCCGCCACGAATCAAAATTTAAAGATTATGGTGGGAGAGGGGACATTCCGGCAGGATCTGTTTTATCGCATGAATGTGTTTCCGATTTTTTTGCCACCGCTTAGAGAGAGAAAAGAAGATATCCCGAGGCTGGCTTATCATTTTTTAAGATTTTTTTGTCGCAAGACCGGGAAAACAATCGATGGATTTTCAGACGAAGCGCTGGACAAGATGTTGGATTATTCTTGGCCGGGAAATGTCCGGCAGCTTAAAAATGTGGTTGAACGTCTGGTGATTATGACTGACCAGACCGTTGTGGATTCCGGCAGCCTGATGAATCATTTTGAGAACCATCGGAATCAGGGAAAAGACCCTGTGCCGAGTACCCTGGAAGAACTTAAATCCGTTAAACGTCATTTGCTGGAAAAACAATTCGCCCGGATTGAGAAGTCTTTTCTTCAAAAAGCGTTGGATGCCGAAAATGGTAATATTACTCGAGCCTCTGAGCGGGTGGGGATGCAGCGGTCCAATTTTTCCGCTTTAATGAAAAAACACAAAATCTTCGCTGATGCCGGAGAAAAATAATCACTTCAACAGCCCTCAACAGTTAAGCTCCCTTCCCAGATATTTAATTATACGCTTTTGAATTTTGCGTATAATTTTTTATTCGGATATATCCTTCTGTAATAATAATATAAAATTATTTTATGCGATTTATGGCCGTATAAACTTTTATATGATTCCCTTCTGATCACATTTTGCCATCTCGGGCGGAAATGTTTTAACTTCTTTATATTTATTGAAAAAAATAAATATTGATAATCCCCCTATGATTGGCACACCCATTGCATGATATACTTTCAAACAAACAAATAAATCATCTAAAAAAAATTATCACTCATATTATAAGGAGGCAATATCATGACTCAGGCACAGGAAAAAATAGAAACACAACAAGAATTTCATCCACATATTCTGGTAATGGAAGACGATCTTAACGTTGCCAAAGGGCTTGAAATGGTTTTAACGGAAGAAGGCTATGACGTTTATTTAGCGGGAACGGGAAAGCTGGCAATAGAAGCCTTCAGAAAAGGTCACTATGACTTGCTGGTGGCTGACATTCGGTTACCGGACATTAACGGGATGGAAATTATTCGGGAAATAAAAGAAACCAAACCGGAAACTGAAGTCATTGCTATTAGCGGATATGCCACCACATCCACGGCCGTTGAAGCTATGAAACTGGGGGTCCATGATTTTTTACCCAAGCCGTTTACGGAAGCTGAAATTAAATCAACCGTCAGCGAAGCGCTTAAGGAACATCAAGCAGAACCTGCCGTTAAAGCAGCGGCAACCCAGGAGGAAAAATTGATCCAGAAACGGCAGGTCATCGATGTGTTGAATCGGACCGCTGATGATGAGGATTTCTGGATGAACCTGATGGAGAATGGGTCCCAGGCATTAGGCAATTATTCATTGTCAACTGAGGCCAAAGCAGCGATAACGTCTGGGGATTTAAGATGGATTAACCAGAATATTGGGGAGCTTACCCAGAAACAATTAATGTTTATTTACAAACGGCTTGAACGAGAGGCCTGGTAATTTAAATTTAAGTTGAACAAAAACTTCTATATTCAAGTTGTCAATACGAGGAGTGAGGAACGAGCGACGAAGTAATCCCACTGGCATTTATGGAATTGTTTGGGTCGGACATCCCTCGCAATGACAGAAAAGTTATCATTGCGACACTTTCCATCGATAATAAAATAAAAAAATGAGGAGCCCTTTAAAGGCTTCTCATTTTTTTTTTGATGCATCAGAACAGCTGGATTTATTTTTTTGGAGTAATATCAAATGGATAATTAATTACACAAGGCAGCTATTTGAATGGGGACAGAGCAAATCAGGAAAAATAAATTAAGGGTTGATATTAAAAAATAGAGGGCGTATAAGAAAGATTTGGAAAATTTAAGGCATATGCTCATAAGTTTTACGGAGCCATCAATGTTAAGCAGGGTGTTATATGGATTCTTCGGATATATTTAAAAATTATTTTAGGGTGTTCAGAGATATCATCCGGATGATGCATACCACGAACAGCCTTGAAGAGGTGCTGAATCTGGGTGTTAAAAAAACATCCGAGGCGTTGCGGGCCAAGGGTGCTCTGGTAAGGCTTCTCAATGAAACAACCCAGCAGTTGGAAGTTCGCGCTGCCTGGGGCCTGGATAAGCGTTATCTCAGTAAGGGGCCTGTAAGCAGTGATAAGTTACTGAAATGGGGCAGTGATGGCCGAAAGATTCATATTATCACCGATATTTTAAATGCATCTCAGGTCGCATACCGGCAGCAAGCTTGGGATCAGGGAATTCGGATGATGTTGGATATCCCTTTATTTATTAATTCGAAGGTAGTGGGATTGGTCCGTATTTATATAACAGAGTTGCGTCATTTCTCAGAAGATGATCTGGATTTTATGATTACCGTTGCGGAGCAATTTGCCTGTGTGATTGAGCGGCTTCGGTTGATGGAAAATCAAAAGGCCCAATATAATCATCTGGCCCTGCGTATGGAAAAAATGTCATCCCTTGGTCGCATGGCCGCCGGCATTGCGCATGAAATCAACAATCCCCTGGCCGGAATCCTGCTTTACAGCTCCAGTCTTGTCAAAAAAGCGCCTCCACAAAGTCCCCTTGAAGAAGGGCTCCGGATTATTATGAGTGAGACCCAGCGCTGTAAAGTCATTATTCAGGGATTACTGGAATTTTCCCGGGACATGGAACCGCAAAAAGTTTTGGCCAATATTAATGATATCCTGGATAAAGCCTTAACAATCTTAAATAACGAATTTTTCATTCATCATATCCGCGTTGAGGAAGATCTGGAAAATAATCTTCCTCAGACATTATTGGACGGAAATCAGATTGAACAGGTATTGATCAATATTTTGCTCAATGCGGCCCATGCCATTGAGAAAGACGGCATCATTTCCGTTAAAACACGTATGGATGCAGCGAAGGCCAAGATAAGCATTGAAATCGCCGATAACGGCTGTGGTATTAACGGACAAGAGATGGACAAGATTTTTGATCCATTTTTTTCTACCAAGCCCAGCGGCATTGGCTTGGGTCTGGCGATCAGTTATGGGATTGTCCGGAACCATCGGGGGGATATCAAGGTTGAAAGCCATTCTGGAAAAGGAAGTTGTTTTACCATTGATTTACCGATTTTGCCGGAGGCGTCTGGAAAAGAAGGGGAGCAGGGGGTAGCATGAAGCCTGTCAATATTCTGGTTATTGATGATGAAAGTGTTATTTGTAATGCGTGTCATTTCATCCTTTCGGAAAAGGGGTATACGGTTGAGCGGCAATTAACCGGAAAATCAGGGCTTGATGCCTTAAAATCAGGGCAATACCATATAGTCTTGCTGGATATGATGCTTCCTGATATGGACGGCATGGATATATTAAAAATGATTAAAGGGGAAAATCCGGCGGTATGTATTATTGTCATGACCGGTTATTCCACTGTGTCTAATGCGGTCAAGGCAATGAAATTGGGTGCTTATGATTATCTTGCCAAGCCGTTTACCGATGATGAACTGGTGTCGGCTGTTGAAAAGGCGTGTTTGCATGTCGTATGATATTTTATTGTAATTTAAATTAGTTAGGATCTTGCCATGGTGTTTGATATTCTCCTGTATATTTCGTTGGGTATATTCAGTCTGGGGCTGGTGGTTAAAGTCTTTTTCTGGTTTTCAAGGAAAATCGGTTACAAGTCGGAAGCGTTTACCACATCTGAAAGACTGGTTGCGGCGGTTAAAGGTATTGCAGGCATTTTTTTTAGTTTGAAAATTTTTACGCTGTTAAAGGTTTTCATTGATATTCTCTTTCAGATCCACATGTTAAAGGAAAACCCGCTGCGCTGGCTGATGCATATTTTGCTTATCTGGGGGTTTATCCTGCTGCTGCTCATGCATGCCCTTGATGATATCATCACCATGAAGATTTTTGATGATTATTATTCCACGCTGAATCCGTATTTATGTTTAAGAAATGTGTTTGGCGTCATTGTGATTGCGGGATTGTCTCTTGCCGTATGGCGGCGGTTGATTATTAGAGTTCCCCGCATGAAATCAAATGCTATGGATTATTATGCGATTATCATTTTAGTCGTGATTATATTTTCGGGGATATTGCTCGAAGGGATGCAAATCGCTTCTCCCACCGTGTTTAGCGATATGCAGGAAGAATATGCCGATTTGGATGAAGAATCGGATATTCAAGCCCTTGAGAGTTTTTGGGTCAAAGAATACGGCCTGGCTTCGGCAATCGTGAAAGAACCGTTTGGTCAGCAAGAGATTGAATGGGGCCAAGAACTGAATGAGGAGTATTGTGCATCCTGTCATGCCTCGAATAAATGGGCGTTTGCCGGCTATGCGACTGCCAGGATGTTAAGGCCGGTAGCCGTTGGACTGGATAATGCTGGCGCGCTTACTTTGTTATGGTATCTGCATGTTCTGGCCTGTTTATTTGGGTTGGCCTATCTGCCATTCAGCAAAATGTTTCATGTTATTGCCACGCCCGTAAGCCTTTTAGCCAATTCCGTTATGAGCCGGGAAACATCCAGTCCGGCCAATACCATTACCCGGC
>CAZQLG010000204.1:0-5566 GCA_964594105.1 uncultured Desulfococcus sp.
TACAGACCACCCGGCGGTATCTTCATGTTCATACGAAATTAATGAGAGAGGTCCTGTTTGATGACGATGTTTAAAAGTTTTTTGTCACAACGACTGGAAGAATATGTCAATTACCGCAAGGCTTTGGGGTTTAAGGTCGGAAATCTGAAATCCAATTTAAAATGCTTTGATGGGTATCTTTTACAGACAGCGCCCGCAATGAATTTAGACGCTTCTTTTTTCCTTGAGTTCAGAAAGAACATCAACGGGTCACCGCGAACGGTCAATGGTACGCTGTCTGCCGTAAGGGGATTTTTTAATTATATGGTGCGCAATGAATATGTGGCTCAAAACCCCTTGCAGGATATTCCGCCATGTAAAGAAAACGCTTTTATACCATTTATTTTTTCCCGCCGGGAAACAGATGCGATGCTTCTTGCGATACAGAAACGGATACGCCTGAACAAAAAATATTTTTTAAACGACATGATGGTGTACACCGCCATCCTGCTGCTTGCGCGACGCGGCCTGCGAATATCCAAACCGCTCCGGCTGCATCTGAAGCATTATCGACGGCATGAAGCAACGATTTATATTGAAAAGACAAAGTTCACCAAAGACCGGTTGATACCGGTTCCAACGACGGTTGCAAACGAGATGAATAATTATCTTGCCGTAAGAAAGACATTATTTTGCGATGACAATCCTTACTTTTTTCCGGGTAAAGCCGGTAAACACATATCGGCCAATCGAATTTATCCGGCCTTTCATCAGGCAGTCAAAGATATTGGCATAACCGAACCGGCAAGGATCATGGGTAATATGCGATTCGGGGCGCCGAGACCACACAGCCTGCGCCATTCTTTTGCGATAAACACGTTGAAGCGGATAAAGGATCAGGGAAAGTCCCCCCAGCAGGCGTTGCCGATTCTTTCTGTCTATATGGGACATATCAAATACAGGTATACGGCTGTTTATCTGAAACTGACAGATGCAAAACACCGCCGGCATCTGGTGGATTTCACCATATCCCGGCAGGCGGCGTTATGAGTCTCCATGCTTGTCTTTGCTGTTATTTTACTGACTATTTGACGGGAATAAAAGGCGTCAGTCGCCAAACCGTTAAAACTTACAAAGACGCGTTTAAGATTTTTATCAGGTTTTCGTCAAGTCATCTTTCCAAAGCAGTTACTGAGCTCAGAGTCGAAGATATTACTCCTGCGCTGATCCTCTCTTTTCTTGATTATCTGGAACAGCAAAGAAAAAACAGCACAAGAACACGAAATGCCCGCCTTGTTGCATTAAAATCATTTGCAAAAATGCTCCGGCTTTTGTACCCGGAACATCGTGAAATATCAGAAATGATATTCAATATACCGCAGAAACGGTTTGGCAGACGATTAATCGGCTATATGGATTATGACGACATACTTCGAGTATTCGCGTCTGTGGATTTGAGAAAAAAAGAGGGGTTTCGTGATTACACAATCCTGCATCTTCTGTTTGACTCAGGCGCAAGAGCCAGTGAAGCAGCGAATCTTGCGATCGAATTTTTCGATCCTAACAAAAAAACGCTCATCTTAAAAGGCAAGGGTGGAAACTATCGTCTGATAGAACTTCAGCCCAAAACAATTGAACTTGTTGAATGTTACATAAAAAAATAAATAGATGAATATCCCTGTGCTTAAAAAAACATAAGTTGCTTAAAATGGCACTTTATGAAATATTTAATCTTTATGTTTACTTTAAAGTCAGTTATTTGCATGGAAAGTGGTGTTTTGTATTTTTACCGCAACGCTTAAAAAAAGAAAAGATATTCGCCGCTGGTATGTCAGAATCTGATAGTAAGTATTAAAATATTATAATTGCAGACGTTTCTATATGCTAATAGGCGTTTATGACAATACCGATTAACCAGAATCCGGAATCTCTTTTTCCGTCAGATATTTTGAGCATGACCCCAAAAGGCAAGTCCTGGTGTGTTGCCCATACCAAAAGCCGGCGTGAAAAAGCTCTGGCTCACTATCTGGCCCGGGCAGGCATTGGTTATTATCTGCCCATGGTCAGTAGACAGCAGTCAAGCAATAAAAGGGTGCGAAGCAGTTTAATTCCGATTTTTAATGGGTATCTTTTTTTTCAGGCAGACGATTTTGATCGTCATCAAGCCATGCGCTCTAATCATATTGCCCGAATTATTGATGTGGGAGATGAAAAAAAACTCATCAGTGAACTCAACCAGATTGAAAAAGCGCTTTCCGGAGACACGAAAGTCTATCCTTACGATTTTATACGTGAAGGGCAGTGGGCGCGGGTTAAAAAAGGCCCGTTAAAAGGTGTGGAAGGCCGGATTATAAGAAAAGACAGCGATTTCCGGCTGGTGCTTTCTGTGGAAAGTATCATGCAATCCATATCTGTTTCAATTGACGCCGATCAGGTGGAGCCGTTCACTAACTGAAAATAAATTATATTACCACAAAAATGCCTTGGTGATTGGTTAATTAAAAAAAATATCAAGGTATTCATATATGGACCTTTGATAGTGGGTTGAAAAATTTGATCTGCCCCCGAAAGGGGCGGAGTGTGCCCAAACGGCCATCTAAATGCATGGCAATTTAGACAAAATGAGAAAAATTATGCGTCTTGAACACAAGATACTGATTGATTTCATCAATAACCGGTTCGAAGTTTCCGAATTGACAACATTAACCCCGGAAAACTGGACGACGCTTGTTTCCGAAGCCAGCCGTCATCGAATTGGCCCTTTGCTGTACAGCAAGATCCAGCAGGCCGAAACAGAGTCAATAGTCCCGACAGATGTGGTCCAAAAGCTTCGGGAAAAGTATCTGGCAAATGCCTACCGGAATACCGTGCTGTTTCATCAATTAAGCGAGTTGCTTGCTTGTTTGAATAATCAGGATATCCCTGTGATCCTTTTAAAAGGGGCGCATCTGGCAGAGTTCGTATATAAAGATATCTCCCTCCGGCCCATGTCGGATCTTGATATTCTGGTCAAGGAAGCGCATCTTTCACAGGCCGTTCAGATTGCATTTAAGGCGGGGTACCAGTTTTTTTATGATAAAAAAACTGCTAAAGAAAAAAACAACAGGGACTATTGTTATGATGTTTTAAAATATTACAAGCATTTTCAGCCTTTGGTGCATCCGGAAACAAAGTGCCTGCTTGAAATCCATTGTTTTATTACCGAAGTCGGTAGCCCCTTTCAGATTCCCGTATCAGCGCTTTGGGAACATGCGCAGCCTGCCACTTTAAATGGGAATACGGTATTTCTTTTATCTCCGGAAGACCTGATTATCCATCTGTGTTTGCATGCAGCCTATGATCATTTGTTTGATTTTGGGTTGGGTTCTCTTTATGACATCTCAAAAACCATAAAATATTACGGGAAAAGTATCAATTGGATAGAAATTCGTCGCCGTTCCGCTCAATGGAGAACCTACCGAAGCCTTGTATTGGCGTTATATTTTACAAAAAAATGGTTGGGTACCGACATCCCGGAGGAGATATTTGAAAATTTTTGTGTTGATAAGATGGTTCAAATTGCCGAGGAACGAATCTTTAAAACATCTGAAACCATCGCTCCTTTGCACCCGCATTATATTCAGTGGCGAAATCGAAAGGGTATACGTGATAAGATACGCTATGTTTTGGGGGTATTGTTTCCATCCCGAGATTTTATGGCGAACCGATATCTTCAGCCAAAACACTCCCGGATTTTATTCGGCAGTTATTTCTTCAGGTTTTTCCAGGTCTTCAAAGGAATCCGTGATATAGGAAAAACAATGTTTCAGGATGAGCACTATGCTCCTCGATTGAGACGGGGGGATAATGACTTCCGCTTGAGAGAATGGCTGATAAAATTCTAAGTGGTATAATCCAAAATGGACTTTCGGAGTCAAACATTTTTTAAAGGTATTAAAATAGGGGGAGACAATATGTCTCGTTTAAAAATCAATATTCCACAGGATAAGATCGCGGAATTTTGCCGGCGAAATCACATCATGAGACTTTCAGTATTTGGCTCAGCTTTAAGAGAAAATTTTGATATGGAAAGTGATGTTGATGTGCTGGTTGAATTAAACCCCCGGGCGCGTATAGGAATGATTCGTTTGGCAGCCATGGAATTAGAAATGAGCCGGCTTATCGGTAGAAAAGTGGATTTAAATACGCCAGGTTTTATAAATCCGACTTTTCGAAAACAAATTATTTCTGACTCAGAAGTTCAATATGAAGCAGCATAAAGCCATATATCGCTTAAAACATATGCTTTTCATGCCCGTGAAGCAAATGAATTGATTGCCGGGAAAGAAAGGGATTCTCTTGCTCGGGAACGATTGCTGGAACTCGCCTTGGCCCGGCTGGTTGAAGTTATCGGCGAGGCGGCATCAAAAGTCAGTCCTGAAGGCAAACAAAATTATCCTTTAATCCCGTGGTGGGAAGTCGTCAATATGCGAAATCGTCTGATTCATGGATACGACAGTATCGACCTGAATGTATTGTGGGATACCATTGATGTAGATCTGCCGGAATTCATCGCCATTCCTGAAGATATTTTAATTGAGATTTGAAGTTTGCATAAACTATAAATGAATTAGAGCCGTTTAAGTTGGAATTCATCTCCCGACGCAGAAAATATTCCAACCCCTTCCGCAATCCCTGTTGCAGATTAATACTAACAACGTTGATAAAGGATAAGATAATATTATGCATTTAAGTAAACGAATATTGGTAACCGGCGGTGCTGGTTTTCTCGGTTCTCATCTCTGTACACGATTATTAAACGAAGGACACGATGTAATTTGCGTAGACAATTTTTTTACCGGTACCAAAAAGAATGTCATCTCGCTGATGAACAATCCGCATTTTGAGTTAATGCGGCATGATGTCACATTTCCGCTATATGTGGAGGTGGATGAAATATACAATCTGGCCTGCCCGGCATCGCCGATTCATTATCAGCATGATCCGGTCCAGACAACCAAAACCAGTGTTCATGGGGCCATCAATATGCTGGGACTGGCCAAACGGGTGAAAGCAAAAATTTTTCAGGCATCCACCTCGGAAGTATACGGAGATCCCTCTGTCCACCCCCAGACTGAGTCTTACTGGGGCCATGTGAACCCCATTGGAGTTCGCTCCTGCTATGATGAGGGGAAACGTTGTGCGGAAACCCTGTTTTTTGACTACCGACGGCAGCACAATCTTCGAATCAAGGTGGCCCGTATTTTTAATACCTATGGCCCGCATATGCATCCCAACGATGGCCGGGTGGTTTCCAATTTTATTGTCCAGGCCCTGCAAAATTTGCCCATCACCATTTATGGGGATGGTTCACAGTCCCGATCGTTTTGTTATGTGGATGACTTGATTGATGCATTTGTCCGGTTAATGGACACTTCCGATGACATTACAGGGCCGGTGAATATGGGCAACCCGAATGAATTTACCATTAAAGAACTGGCGGGAAAAGTCATAGATTTGACCGGTTCAAAGTCAAAATTAATATATGAGCCATTGCCAACCGATGATCCGACTCAGCGTCAGCCAGATATAACCCTTGCCAAAGAAA
>CAZQLG010000205.1:0-5552 GCA_964594105.1 uncultured Desulfococcus sp.
ATCTGGCTGAACCCGGAACCGGAACAGTTCTGGGGCACCGGTGACAGTGAAATGAGCACCTACAAGGCATATTGTCATGAAGTGCGTCCCTGCCGAAATTTGAATCAGCTGATTTACTTTATCGAAGACCTCGTATTCTAAACAGGCAGTTGCTAAACGTCGCCTTTGCTTCCAATGCTGCGTTGCATGGTTTTCTCAAAGCCTCACAACCAGGAGGTTGCTCCGGTTTTCAAAAACAATGCGCCTTGCCTTGAAACCAAAATGCTCGTTTTTCAACTACCTGTTATATCTGAAAAATTTAATAAAAAACTGAAAACATTTGACGAATGGATGGAAAATCATGATCTTCATGAAACCGACATTGGAAACACAGAACAAGGGAATAAGTCGTGAAGGTCAGGCTGGATTTAAACTTTCCGGCATTTCAACAAGAATAGTTTGCACTTTCAAAAGAGGACTTTGTTTCTACAAAAAATACACTTAAAAAAATCCTATTAATGGACTGGAACCAGATATATAATGACAATGGGCTCAGGTGGGAAAAAATCCATTCAATGACCACACCCGGTGGGCGGGCCTTATATTCTATTCGTTTGGGTAAAAAATTCAGGGCAATTGTTTGTCGTGAAAAAGAAAAAGAATGCCTGATCAAAGCGCTTCAAAAAGCATTGGGTGAAGTCAAAACATTGGGCGGACTAATCCCCATATGCGCTAACTGCAAAAAGGTACGGAATGATGATGGATACTGGAGCCAAATTGAATCATACATTCATGATCACTCGGATGCTGACTTCAGCCACAGCATTTGCCCGGATTGTGCTAAAAAATTGTACCCGGACATAGATCTCTATTGATGATTAATGGCAATCATCCACACCAGAGCCCAATGCGCACACCGGCTCTTTCACTGCTATCATCGGCGGTCAAATGAAATCAACCAGAAAATTTTCGTAGGCTTAGGGAACGACCGTGAATTGCGCCTGAGAAAGAATTTCCCCTTTTCTTGTGATCACATCCACTCGCCATTGCCCGGTTTCATTCCGATTCCGCAGTGTCACATTACTCCATGTCCGCATCCGCGGATAACGAATTTCCAAAGGGACCACACAGTATCTGCGCCCATTAAGATAGTATACATGCCGGAGTTGATAAGGTAATTTTTTTGAGCGCACGTCCATCCAGACATAAGGTTTTGCCCCCTCTTTCAATGAAAATACATTTTGTCGGGACACGGCACTTCTATTTTCAACCCCATGGCAGGTAATAATTTCCGCTATTCGGATGTCTGTTTCCAGAGATAGTTGCATTGGAATCTCAGAAAGTCCCTTTTTCCCTGACGTTTTCACCTGGGGTGTCCGGACAGGCACGGATTCCGAAGAAACCATTTTTTCAGGTAATGACGACGCAGCAGACAGCTTGTCCGGTGCTAAAGATTGCGGATACATTTCTTTTTCAACTGCCGCTATTTGTATTTCATCCGGCACCAGGGGCGGCGTATCCGTTTTGGAGTCAGGTGGCACTGGTTCATCAACCTTCTGGCTTAAAATGGTTATATTTGATTTATAAATAGAGGGTATTGGAACCGGGGAGGGGGTAAATTGTTTGTATAAAAAAATCAGCCCCACACAACCGAGAACCAGCAGCCCACCCACCAATCTGATTCGGGTCTTTTTTTTCCGGCGTTCCTTGGCTGCAACAACCGTCCGAAACTTCTCAACCACTTCCTGATCACGTTTTTCAATTATATGTCTATTCATCGCCCACAGATCATATTTTTCGGGTTATTATTCTGCCTGCTCGTTTTTCACTCTTTTCCGGGCATCATTGATACATTGCGCGACATACGGATGGCAAAAATGCAAGGCCACACCATGCGCAGTGCCCATTTTGGTTTCCGCATACACATCCGCGCCATTATCAATCAATATTTTTACCACCTTAATGTGCCCTTTTTCCGCAGCCAGAAAAAGCGCATCAATCGCATAATCATCATCCTGGGAGTTCAGATCTGCGCCATTGTCTATGAGAAACTGAACGGTTTTATAATGCCCATTATATGCGGCCCCGCTCAATGACACGGTTCCCTTGGGAACCGGATCTTTACCAATGGTAAATGCCTTCGTGGTCCGGGCATTGACATCCGCACCGCTGGCCACCAACACCTTAACCACCGCCAGATGGCCTTTGGCTGTCGCTGCCATAAGAGCGCCCGTACCGTATGCGGTTACAGCATTCACATCAGCGCCTGCTACAATTAATGCGGCCACACTTTCGACATCCCCGGCATCAGCAGCAGCCATCAGGGAAGTAGCACCTTCATGTGCCGGGTTACCCTTGACCATAAAATCTTCTAATATTCTATTCTTGGGATCCGCGCCGTTTGAAAGCAAATATTTTACCATTTTTGGGCTACCATTTGCCGCAGCGATTATCAGGGCATCCGAACCATTTTCAAGTTTTGCATTCACATCCGCTCCGTTGGCAATCAGCAAAGCTGTATTGGCATATTGCTTCATTGCCAAAGACCCCATCAACGCAGTCGCTCCTTTGAAAACCGGTTCCCCTGCGTATTCATATGCCTTTAAAGTCCCGGCATTTAAATCCGCACCATTTTCAATAAGTATTTTAACCATCTCCTTATCACCCTGGGCAGCGGCGGCCATCATCGGTGTGGAACCGTTAATATCGGCAGCGTTCACGTCAGCACCATGGGAAATCAGCATACTAGCGATATTCGTACGTCGGTTTGCCGCAGCGGCCAACAGTGAAGTACAGCCTTGATATACGGTTTCACCTTCATAATCGAATGTTACTTGAACGGCGGCATTAACATTTGCGCCGGATTCGATCAGGCGCTTTGTAATCTTTTCATACCCTCTTGCCGTGGCGATAAACAACGGTGTCACGCCTTCCGGTGTGGCGGTATCCACATCAACACCCTGTCCCAATAGCTGATTGATTTCATTCAGCCGCCCCAAATCCGTGGCCTTGATTATCTGAGGCACCTGCATAGATGTACATGCCGGGAGGATAAAAATTATCAATAGCATAAAAAGCCAAAACCATCTCTTTGTTACGTTCATCATACACTCCTGTTGCTGGGAGGGTTAATCAGGGATGACAATTTTTCCTGCTGATCATTTAGCGTTCTTTTTGCACCGGACGGTTGTAACATCAATTTCTTCATTCTCCGGTTCTTAAATGAAAAATCATTTCATTGCCGATTTATAACCGAAAAATAATTATTACCATAAAAATAAATCAATAAAAAGAAATAAGAATTCAGATCTGCTGCATCAACCGCTTTTTCACACTGGGTCAAAAATAGATGGATGAATCACTCAGGGTATTTTTGTTCTGCATAGAGATATAACGATGTTCACAGGAAACCACCTTGGTAAAACGCCATTCAAACAATAAATTAGCCGCAGATCCACGCAGATTGACGCAGATAGTTTATCTATAAAAACTGAATACCCATATATGCTGAATTCCGTTATAAATATTTAAAAAGAACCAATAAAGACAGGCATTGAATAATTTGTATGTGCATCAGCGTTTATCTGCGTGAGTCTGCGGCAAATCATAAAATTTCTTTTCAACCTTACCAATTAGAACAAATTTACCGTAATGGATCGCTTTATTCAATCGCAAAAACCATTATTGGCTGGTATACATTGTTATAATATATTCCAATCAGCCATATCAATTTGACATGTGTGGTCTCTTTACCATATATTTAAAACTATCAGGAGCACTAAAATATCATGTGCCAACTTTTTTGGGTTTCAATAATTTTAGTTTTAATCTCAGGAGGTTTTTATGAAAACATCTTATATTATTAAATCTATACTCACCCTGATCGTCATTTGTCTGTTGCCGGCATCCGGATTTGGAGAAGACACCAATATTATTTTCAAGCATGACCAAACCGGGGTTGCCGATGAAGTGAATCAAATGAAAGACTTTGATTTTGAAATTCAGCAGCGTGAAAGAGACCGCATGAAGCAATGGAACATTGAAGACTCGACAGATGCCTTGAATGTGGGAAATGTGTATTATGAAAAGGGTGAGATTGATGATGCAATTTTCTATTACCAGATCGCCATCAAACTCGATCCGGCCAATGCCGAAGCCCACACCAAATATATTGACGCCAGAAACATAGAAAAAGAAAATACCCCATCCCACTATCACCAGGCCATGGAGTATTATCGGAAAGGGATGAAAGAAAAAGCAGTCGATGAACTGATTGATGAAATTAAAGAGAACCAGGACAACGAAGAAGCCCGCATCAAACTGAACGAGATTGAGAGCCAATAAAATTCGGATTTTTTACTTACCCGAATTTTCAAATCAGCCGGGCTGCCTGCGCGACAAGCATAATTTTTTTTTAATCGCATCCCCCGGCTGCTTTTTCCAGCGCCGATGCATCCAGGCCCATTGTTCCGGATGCCGCCGGATCATTTGTTCACATGCGTCCGAACACTTTTGGGTGAAGGTTATGATATCTTTTTCCTTATCACCGGTATCGATATAGCAAATAGGTTCAAAGCATTCCATTTCATAGGTCAAATCTTTTTTTTGATGCATTGCCAGAGGAATAAGGGGGACATTCAACTTACCGGCTAACACAGCAGGCCCAATGGGTGTATGGGCTTTGATGCCGAAAAAATCAACAAAAACACCTTTTGCCCGGGTATCCTGATCAATTAATAATGCCACCGGAAAACCGCCTTTAATTGCCTTGAGGATTCCCCGGGCGGCATTCCCTCTTTCGATATTAATATATCCTGCCGCATTTCTTGTTTCAACCATGAGTTTATTGAGCTTCGGATTTGATAGAACCGCGCCGACCACATGCGGGTGAAAGCCCTTCTGTGCCACCCACGTCCCCATTAACTCCCAGTTTCCAAAATGACCGGTCAGCAGAAGAAACCCTTTCTCACTATTATGTGCCTGCTCCAGATAATGTAAATTTTTCGTCGTAATATATCGGTCAATACCTTTTTTGATATGAATGGGTATCCGTATGGCGTCCACACCGGCTGTCGCAAAATGCAGAAACACGTGACGGGCGATCCGCCTGATTTCCGCTGCGGATTTTTCATCGCCAAACGCCATGGTTAAGTGACGGATTGTATTTTTTCGGTGTTTTTTGGATGCTGCATAAAAAACCAGTGCAAGCAGTCGCCCCAACTCAATACCGGTCCGCCTGGGTATTGCCCTGAAAAAGGCAAGCAGAATGCCCCCCCCGGCATATGCAATATTATGCCTGATCGATTTTTTGAGTTTCATGATACGCTCGAACAAGAGCCATTAAAATAATTAAAAATGAAGAATCACGATCGGAACCGCCGTCAGAACCGTTGATCCGATGCCCAGTCCGGCATGACCATCATCGTCATTGATATTTGCATCAATGGCAGTGGCCACAAATCCTGCAGTTGCCAGTGTTGCCAGCACAATATGGATATTATAGACGGACATGCCCTCATCCATATCAAAATAATGACGGTATTCCGAAAAACCGGTGATACATGTCGCAACCG
>CAZQLG010000206.1:0-5551 GCA_964594105.1 uncultured Desulfococcus sp.
CGGCGAACAAGACATTGGCGCCGCTATGGGATCGTCTTGGTTACACTCCCGACCTAGTTGTCCGGCGCACTTTCAGAAATCCGAAGGAAGTTCTAAAAGAATTCCGGGAAGAGCAAAAGCAGATGGAAACGGAGAGATGAGAGCGGCTTCATGCTCAAAATACCCCATCTTCAAAATATACCTTTTGGGGCGTTATGCCAAAATACCCTTAACGGAGTTTTCTGTTCCATTGCTCCCTAAACCCCAGAGCCAAGGCTTCCGGTAAAAAACTTGGACGTCCAAAAGGCCCAGGAAAATCAAAGCTGGACGGCAAAGAAGATGTAATTATAGGGTTTCTGAAGAAAGGCGTCACGAGAGCGAATATCGCCAAGATATTAGATGTAACTTGGAGTACGATGGACAATTTTATCAAAACGAGGGGATTGCGGGCCACAGGTTCGTTAAAATAAAAGGAAGGCTGGCAGAGCATATGTGCCCAATCAGCAAAGGTTCAGACTATGGCAAGGATGTATGACTTTATAAACGGTTGATGCAATACGGATTAATGACAATCAAAAATATTACCAGTTAATCACTAAGAGGAAACGATGAAGATAGGCCGCAATGCGCCGTGCCCATGTGGTAGTGGCAAAAAATATAAAAAATGC
Source organism: uncultured Desulfococcus sp. (assembly GCA_964594105.1). GTDB lineage: Bacteria > Desulfobacterota > Desulfobacteria > Desulfobacterales > Desulfosalsimonadaceae > SURF-3. The sequence goes on from CAZQLG010000206.1 coordinate 648, forward strand.
TGTTTGGATAAAGATCAACAGACTGGAAAAAGGCATTCTAATAAAGACGATTTTATTCAACAAGCTCCTCAGGAGGGCAATCGGAATATAGGCCAGGAAGATTCCGGAATCCGAATTCGACCGTATGTTCTTGCCAAAATGTGTGATCCAACAGAGAAACACGTACAAGATTTGTTAGTTAGCCGCCCTGATTTAAATGGAAAGAATATAATATCGGTTTCACAAATCCGAACATTACCTACAGAGCAAATCATCAAACAGTTGTTGGAGCAGGGGACAAATTATAATCAGGACCAATTTATTGCCATGTGTGAAAAAAAGGATTCAGCTTGGGATGTCGCTGATACATTGTGGCCGGAAAAGGTAAAATCCCTAAAAAAAGACGTTTCCGATGTTGTTTGCCTTGCTACATGTATTCTATGGGAAAGGCTATATGATGAAAAAAAAATAGCAAGGGTTTCAGTTGAAATGTTGGATGACTGGATGCAAAATGGATATAAACAATCAGATAAAGACAGCTTTAAAGCATGCCGCATATGGATGAGGGTTTGGGAGACGTTTAAAAACAATTACGATTTGGCCAACAAGTCTATTGAGGAAGTCGATAACCAATTCAATGGATCGCAGTCATTTTTCAACTGGTGCCAGGATTTTGAAATGGAACTGATAAACGCTTCGATTGACTCAAAAGAATATGCGGAAGTTGGCGTAACTTATTTGAATGAGTTTTTAGCCTACTTTGCTAATGAAGATGATAGGTTTGTCAATCAATCCAAGTCGTCTCTTGGAGAATGTTACTGTCGATCTGGAGATCAAGAGGCGGGTGAAAAAGTGATCAGGGAATTAATCCACCAATATCCCAATAGAGCGATTGGTTACATAGGAATAGAAATGGCGCTTTCGATCAGAAAGATAAACGGTCAGGCACCGGCTCACGAAGAGAGACTGAAGATACTGGAAGACGCAAAGAATTATCCCGTCATCGATGGGGAGGATTTCGATTTGGAGAGACGGATATCTTATTTAAAGGAAGAGGTAGCAAATCTTGAAGCAAAGCCTTAACATATTTTCTCTAACCCGACCCTGAACTCGAGATAACGATTATAAAAAAATAATGGATTCGTCAATTCCGGATTACATAGGCAACGAACATGGGGAACATGGTGTCATTCTTGATTTGTGATTTAATATTATTATACTTTCTTTTCAATATTTTATCATCACTCAATTTTATTCTGAAAGACGAAACATTTCTACTGACAGAAGAATAAGTGACATGAAACAGGTTGCCGATTTCCTCATTTGTGTACATACCATATTCCCAGATTAAATATATCAATAAATCCCTGTTTATTTTCTCAGTCCCATACATTCTTCCGGCCGCAATGAATTTATCCGGATCACAATCAAGTAGAGCGGCAGCTTTTTTAATAATGACGCGCGGATCTGCGGAACGAAAGATATCCCGCTGCTGGGGCTGTTCTTTATGCGGGGTATCCGGTAAATACGCCTTTTTCAATTTGTTGACGAATTCAAGGGTTCCGAAAAACAAACCATGCCGAAAATCCTCCCACAATTTTTTCTCTTCACGGGAATAGAACTGCACTTTTTTCCGGTATCCCTGAATTTGCTTTTCATGATCGCCGTCAAAAAACAAAAATATTAAATCCGTTTTCAGCCAGTCCGGCGTTTTTTTACCATAGGCATAAACGCGGTAGCTGCTCCAGCGATAATCTGCCAGGCGCTTTACCATTTTAGCACGAAGGGGATTACGGTGAATATAGCAGGAAAGACGCAACAGGTATTCGGGACTTTCAATTAAAAAATTTTTAAATCTCCCCTGAAACAGGTGCCCGCTCCTTTTATGACGGATATTGTATTTGCGGGTGTAGTTTGCGCCAAACCACTGCATACTTTTGGACAGATTGGCCCGATGCGTTTTAAGCAGCAAATGATAGTGATTTCCCATCAGGACGTAAGCAAAAATTTCAATGTCAAACCGCGTCGACATTTCGCCGATTAACTCAAGAAATAACTCCCGGTCCTGATCATCTTTAAAAATAGGTTGCTGCTCATTTCCTCGTGACAACACATGATACAGTGCACCGTTAAATTCTATTCTCCATGATCTGCTCATGATTTTTTCTTAATTCATTTTATTAGATGCGTCAACACAATTCACAATTCAAGATGTGACACCCTTCTCCCCCTGGCAAATTTTGCCAGTGTGCAAAGCGCAAAAGGGTTTTATCAATTCGGGTAAATATTCCAGATTGATAATTCTCATCTTGTTCCTTCGGGACATGGGCAACGAGTTGCCCATGTCCCCGCGTGCCAATAAATTAATGCGACCATTTAATTTAAGTCTACTTGGGTATTATCTGTCCAAAATATGATGGTATTCCAATTAGTTCTTTTAACAATAAAAATAATATGGTAAACATTTTCTCGTAATGCATGAAAATATATATATTAAATCGAAATTTGATTGCTATTGGCATAACCAACATACGAGTTTAAATATTTTAATGATTGAAAGGGAAGACTCAGCTTTAACTTTGAATTAAATATATGGAGATATGTTAAATTTATCATTTAAAATAAATATTATAAGTTTATTGTTGATTCTATTTTTTTTAGTGGCCGATCCAGTCTCTTCAGCTGAAATTAAAGATTTTTCCCTCAATGTCGAATTAGATTATACAAAAATCAATTTTACACTTAAGGGAACTCTTGTCGATTCTTTAAAAGAAAAGCAACCTGATTTATTCCGAATTAGTCCCAAAGTAACATATGCACCAGATTACAAGTGCATTATTTCAAATCAAAATTGTAAAATAACTCCGTTAATCTTGCCTATAACAACTGGTCCAGTATACGGGAAACAACCTGATGGTAGTTGGGAGATTGTAAATAATGAAATAAAAACTGAAAAAAATAGTGAGGTAGCTAACTCTTCTGCCTTAATTACTATACCAGAGGGTGTGAATGGGGATTTTGAAATTAGTTTTGAAATAATTGATGTTATAAAAAAACGAAAAGCATTATATTATTCATTAATTGAACTTGATGAAAGTGAACAATATAATATTAATGAATATTACCTATTACAAACAGTTCCTTCCCTTGATTTCGCTTATTTCTCAATAAAAGTACCCAAAAATTTCATACTGAATGAAAATTCAAAATTTTGTCATCACCAAATTGGTCAAACGAAAGAATGCTACAAATTTATAAAAAGCGGAGAGCAAACTTATACTTTAGAAAAAGTTAGCTACTCGGGAAAACCATATATTGCAGGATTAAAAGTACCACCATATCGATTAATTAATTTACAATTGAGTTTTGAGCGATCCGCTGATTTTATATCTAATTTTGATTTATTGGTAGTTTCCTTTCTTTTCCTGTTTGTTATTATGCTTTTTATAGGAAGATTTATAAGCAATAAGTTATTTTATTTTTTAGAGATATCTTATCCTTTACCCCTTTATTGGCTCATTCGAAATTATTATTTTAAATTAGAAGCTTTGCCATTACACATTCAGGATTTATTTTTTTATAGTGGATTGGGATATTTGATTTATTTATTAATTATTTATGTGATGACAATTAAGGCGTTAAAATTAATAAGATAGTTACAAATACTTAAGATAATAACTAATACTGCCTACAGCGCGCCACATCCCAAATAGCCAAGCACCCTTAGTTAGGATTATGAACATTACCATCAATTTTATGTTTTTGTTGTTTTTCTCACCGCCAAAACCACATTTGCCAAAAAAATCAACATCGCTCCGATCCATCCGGCAACTTCCAGCGGCGGATCCAAAGCGATCCATGGTCCCAAAACAGCGGCCATCAGAATCCGGGCAGAAGACAGAATAGCCCCTTCCACGGCCGTGACATAGCGGAACCCGATGGTCAGGAGATATTGCCCTCCCACCCCGAAGACCGCGCACAAAAATAAATACTTGAATTCTGCAAGATCCGGCCAGAAAATTTGGTCATAAAAAAAAGCGAAAATCAGCACACTCCCCAAGCCGAACATATAAAACAAAATGGTTTCCGTGTCATGAAACTGACGGCTGACATTGAGATATAAAATAGCCAGAGAGGCGGTGACCCCGGATGCCAGGCCCCAAAGATTCTGGAGATTGGGGGAAATACTGCCCGGGGACAAAATCAGCCAGATCCCGGCAAATGCGACCACCACCATCACAATCGCGACAACATCCCGCTGCTCTTTCAATATAAACCATGATGCAACTGCCAGAAAAATCGGATAGGTCATATTCAGGATATTGGCTTCCGCCACAGACGTTGCAGTGACTGCCCGATAAAAACAATAAACCGCTATACAATTAAAGATGGTCCGGCCGATGAGCAGATCATATCTCCGGGGTTTTAAGCCCCTGCGCTGCAAGATTAAAATTGCACCGATCACAAAAAAACCCATCAAAAATCTGAAAAATACAAAAAAAGAGGCATCAATAACCACTTCTGCTTCGGCCCACCGAATAAAAACCGTGGATATATAAAAAAAAATCGCCGAGGCTAAAATTGACAGGCATCCCAGAATTACAACCAGTCGTGACGGCAATTGGGCTGATAAAGAAGGCGCAGTCATTTTTTCTGCCGTCTTTTTCTCTGTATTGTCATTTGAACTCTGATGCGCCATATAGATACTCATCACCATAAAAATAAGTGTTTTGTTTTTCGGATATGGCGGTTATCATAGGTACTGTTATTCAAAAATACAACTCTAACGGCTATCTAATAGCATTCAGGAGAAATTCCCATGAAAATTGCCGTCATGAGTGACAGCCATGATAACATCTGGAAACTGCGGAAAGCCCTTGGCATCATTCAATCAAAAAACTGTGAAAAGATTATTCACTGCGGTG
>CAZQLG010000207.1:0-5540 GCA_964594105.1 uncultured Desulfococcus sp.
TTCATCGAGAATCAGCCTATTATGAAAATATATGGAATATATTCCATAGCAATAATTCCATACTTATAGGGAGCACCCTCCATACACAACGATTTATTCATTCTTGAAAGCGACACGTGAAGCTTAATCGTTCCATGAATGAAGCCTCCCGCCGTGAGTGGGTGTTGTATCAAAAATAATAAAAACAGCATTTTTTATGCCAAAAAAAACTGCCCTTGCCAGGTTACGCAAACCGTTGTTGGTATCAACTATCCTGGTAGCATGCTAGAATAAGCTGAATTGTCCCATAATCAGTACAATCATCCCGCCATCCCAACAGTTGTAATTGCCCATTGATGGTTGCTAAATTCGACCTTGGTGAACCTGCCATGACCCGAACCACATCCTTAATGAACAATCCGGTTTCGTTTTTCTCCAGTCCCTTGGCGGCTAACCGTCCGTCCAGAGTTGTCCTAATTTTTTCTATGTTTTCGGTAATCATATATGACCGGTCTATTTGCGAATGATTATTGTATCCTAAAAAAATCCGACACGTGAATACTTACCCTTCGAATAACCGTCCTTTAGTTTATTCATCGCCATACAGATCCATATCCGGATAATATTTTTTAGCACATTCAGGGCAGATACCGTGGCTGAAATCAGCATCGGAATGTTTATGAATATATGATTCGATTCGATTCCAGTAACCTTTGTCATCACGGATTTTTTTGCAATGGGAGCAGATCGGCAGGATACCCTGTAACGTTTTTATTTCATTCGCAGCTTTTTGCAATTTACCAATGAGTTTATTTTTTTCCATCTCGGATTTTTTCTTATCTGTGATATCATTAATCACAGTGACAAATTGCCCATATTTCGGACTATAGGCGCTCACCTCAAAATATTTATTCAGTTCTTTAGAATAATTTTCAAATTGAACCGAATTGCCGGTTAACGCTACGCGGCCATAGGTTTCAATCCAGTAAGATTTGGATTCCGGTAAGGCATCCAACACGGTTTTCCCAATTAAATCTTTTTCATTCAATCCAGTCATTTTTTCAAAAGCGGAATTAATATCTAAAAATCGATAGTCAATCGGCTTCCCTTTTTTATCGCAAATAATTTCATGTAAAGATAGTCCGTTAATCGTTTCCTCGAAAAGCGACTTGAATTTTATTTTCGATTTATTGAGGTCTCTGAATAAGGTTTCATATGGTTTTTTAAGGCTTTTTCTGACCAGGGCGAGATAAATGAGAAAAAACGAGAGAATCTTAAAATAATGACCAACAAGATTGGAAATACCATAAACACTGATATAAAAAGTGAATGCCAACTCTTCAAAGACAGTGACAACAATGGAAAATGCCATCAGCCGGTAAACAATTCGATCTAAATTGCTTTTTCTTTGATAGAGTAAAATCCAGGCAGTTAATAAAATTAAGCAAATGATATATTCACTGGTTTTTTTAAAAATGGTCAAACCGCCCCCTTCAATATAGCAATCAGGGAAAATCTTCCAATAGAATATGGTGATAAAAATCAATGCGGTTATGACAGAATAAACCACCCATAAGATATGGTAGCGTACATGCTTAAAAAAGATAATGGGGAGAATGAAAAGGGAAATGCTTTCCATAAAACGGGCCGCGATCCACAATTGGGTTGCAGGGTTAGCGCCCCATTCTTTTGCTATAACCCCCATGCCTTTGTAAGAAAGGGTGTGGACCAAATCAATCGAACCAATAAATAAATATGCAATCCCGATAAAAACAAAAGCCCTGTTATCTGATAAATGCCGTGAGTTCCAGACAACGACAAAAAGACTCCAGGCGACAGTGATTGAGAATAACTCCGCTATGGTGTGAAATAACAGGTAATTATATCTGCTGACGACATATAAAAACAGGAGTAAAAAAACCCCAATAGTTAAACTCATCGCCGTTTTGGCACCAAACAGATTGGTGGCGGCGCCAATTTCCTTTCTGTCTTCCGATTCTACAGAGATCCCAATCGGATTCATATATTTTGACTTGTCTGTCATTGATTCGTTTCTACTTTTCAAATTTGAATCCCTTTTCCCTAAACACTTTCAAGCAGGCGTTCGCCGCATCAGTATCATAGATAGTCCCCCTGTTTTTCGATATTTCCTCTAATGCCTTATCGATTCCCAATGCCGGACGGTAAGGCCGGTGGGAGGCCATAGCTTCTGCCACATCGGCTACGACCATAATCCTTGCTTCCAGAAGGATCTTGTCTCCTTTAAGCCCTTGAGGATACCCGCTGCCGTCAATTCTTTCATAATGCTGGTATACGATCTGGGCAATCGGCAAAGGGAAGTTGATATCTTTGAGGATGTCGAAACCTACTTGAGGATGGGTTTTAAGCAAATTAAACTCTATTTCAGATAATCGGCCGGGTTTTGACAGAATTTCTGACGGTATGGCGATTTTCCCAAGGTCGTGGATCGCTCCGGCCATTCGAATAGCGTTTATACGATCTTCCGAAATATCCATATCTTCGGCTATTGAACAGGCCAGCGCCGCCACCCGTTTTTGATGCCCTGACGTATAAGGATCCCTGACTTCGACGGTCGATGACAGCGTCAGAATCAAGCCTTCCATGATCTGCTGTTGCTGCTGCAAGGCTTTATTGAGCTCAAAGCGCAAGCGCCTTTCCCGAAAAACCCTTTTAATCCGAATCGCGACTTCTTCGATATTGATGGGTTTTTGGATAAAATCGATGCCTCCCTTAGCGATGGCATCCACATAGATGAGGTCTTTGGTGTAACCGGTCATTATGATCACATCTTGATCATATTGCGCTCTGATTATCTCTGTGAGTTTGATGCCATCCATTTTGGGCATGGCAATATCCGTAATCACCACATCCACATTCTCTCGCTCAAGCGCCTCCAACGCCTCCTCCCCATTCGAGGCCTGAAAGCAGATATAGCCATCTTTTCTTATTGCCCGCTGAAGCAAACGCCTGATTTGCTCATCGTCATCAACGATCAAAATAGCGTGCGCTCTCTGAAGGTCTTTATTCAATTATTTTCCTTTCATATGTCAATACGGTTCCTTTGGCGAGCCCGATATTTCTGATATGATTCGATGCTTTCATAAAATGCTGTGCGATTTTAAAGAATCGATCTTTTGTAATATCTGTATTTGTTTCCACTTCGATAATTATGCTCCGGGCCAATAACAACTCCGAATTTAGCCCACTTTCCAACCTCGCTCGAAAGTATCAATTATCAGTATTCTGGTTGTGCATCCTCCTGGTATCCTTAACTTGTCGGATTTCAAAATACTCCGGGATCGTATAATCACACTTGATTTTCTTAATTGCCCCGGATTTAATCTTATTTTCTACCCAGAACTTCCCGCACCTTGCCTGCTAACGCATCCGGTGTAAAAGGCTTTTCGATAAAATTAAGCCCCGGGCTCAAAACACCGTGATTAACAATTGCCTCGTCCGTATATCCAGACATATATATGACCTTCATTTGCGGGTAGAGCGGTTTCAGCAATTTTGCTGTTTCCCTACCGCTCATCCTGGGCATCACCACATCAGTAAGCATTAAATCAATCGCCCCCTCGTGTTCCTTGCTTATTCCCAAGGCATCTTCACCGTTATCAGCCGCCAGAATCGTGTACCCCTTCTGCTGGAGAACCTTATGTGCAAGCTTTCGGAGGCTGTCATCATCCTCCACGATCAAAACAGTCTCAGATCCGCCAAAATCTGTCACAACGGTCCGTTCTTTTTTTTCTGGCGCCACACCCTCTTTCGCCCTGGGCAGGAAAACCTCGAATATTGCACCTTGTCCCGGCTCGCTGTAAGCCCAAATGTAGCCGCTACTTTGCTTGATGATGCCATACACTGTGGACAGGCCCAATCCGGTGCCTTTGCCCGGCCCCTTGGTGGTGAAGAAAGGCTCAAATATGCGAAATTGCGTTTTCGGATCTAATCCTTTTCCGGTGTCGCTGACGATCAGTTTCACATAAGGCCCCGGCACACTTGCTACACCGTGATCGCGAAAATAGTTCTCGCCCAGATACACGTTGGCCGTCTCAACGGTAAGTTTTCCGCCTTGCGGCATAGCGTCCCTGGCGTTCACCGCCAGGTTCATGAGCACCTGTTCGATCTGTCCGGGATCGGCCATTACCTTGTCCAAATCCGGTTCCAGCCATATTGTTAGCGCCACATCTTCTCCGATCGTGCGTCTGAGCATTTTTTCAATACCTTGTGTAACGGTGTTGAGATCCAGAACCATGGGCTGTAGAATCTGCTTGCGGCTAAACGCCAGAAGCTGGCGGGTCAGGGAGGCGGCACTGTTCCCCGCTTTAACAATCTCTTGCAGTTCTTCGTACAGAGGCGCGTCTTTGTCGAGTGTCATCAGGCCCAACTCGGCATTCCCTAGTATGCTTGTCAGCAGGTTGTTAAAATCATGCGCAACGCCACCGGACAAGGTGCCGATGGCCTCCATCCGCTGGGCTTGGTAGAGCTGGGCTTCAAGATTTTTCTTATCGGTAAGTTCACTAAAGCTATGGAGCAAACATTTTTTACCATCAAACAGTACGGGCGTACCTGTTTTTAAAATGGGAATTCTTTCACCATTTGCCTTAATTAGTATCCGCTCTGAATGATCTATTTTTTCGCCAAGGTCAAGAATCGGACATTTTCCCTTTTCCTCAGGGCAGATATATTCATGACATACTTGACCGACAAGCTGTTCTTTGAGCGCGCCTATTATTTCGGTTGCAGTAGTATTGGCATAAATAATTGTGCGTGTTTCCACATCGATCACCATCACGCCTGCTCGTATGGAATCCACGATGGTCCTCAAACGCGCTTCGTTTTCCCGAAGTGCCTTCTCTGCCTGCTTGCGCTCTTCTATTTCATTTTTTAACTGCATGTTTGCTGTCAGCAACGCAACGGTTCGCTCTTGAACCCTATATTCTAACTGGTCTTTTTGCTTGCGCAAGAGATCTTCTGCTTTTTTAATTCGCAGCGCTGTATTAACCTGTGCAATCAGTGCATATTCGTCAACCGGTTTGGCCAGATAAGCATCAGCACCGGTCTCAAGCCCTTTTACAAGGTCTTCTGAGCTTTTCTTTATCGCTGATATCATAATGACCGGAATCTGTTTAGTCCCTTCAGCTTCTTTCAGTTTTTTACAAACCGTATACCCATCCATTCCCGGCATTATGATATCAAGCAGAATCGTATCAGGTGGGCAAGCCGTTGCCTTTTCAATACCTTCACGTCCTGATTGAGCCGTTATCACCTGGCACCCCGAAAGAAGCCCCTTTAAAATAGCGGACATGGTAATTAAATTATCTTGTTTGTCATCAATGACCAATATTTTTGACATAATTGCCTCTCTGTCTATGGTTTCCACTTGATTCCGAATCAATTTTGCAACCAGTCCTCAATTTTTTTCAATACATTTTTAGCGTCGATAGGCTTTGATATATAGTCGTCACATCCGGCTTTAAGAATTTTTTCCCTGTCGCCCTTCATGGCCATGGCCGTCAGTGCAATGACAGGGATATGGC
>CAZQLG010000208.1:0-5521 GCA_964594105.1 uncultured Desulfococcus sp.
TCATAGGGCCGGACTACGATACTTTCCTTGCCGAAAACCCTGGCCCACCGGCCCAACAATTCATAGTAATCCAGCGTCGCGGGCGGCTGGTACACCATAATTTCCTTGTAGTTGCCGGCGTGCTTCACCTCCTGATTATAATAACTCTGGACAAAATTGTCCTGTCGCCGGAGATAACAGATGATAACGGTCTCCACGCCGCTTCCCAGGGCCGCTTTGACCGGGGCGGAATCGGCCATCAGACAGAAGGCCTCATTGCTGAGAATCACGTGTTTATCTTTTTTCCGGACCCGGCGCACCAATTTTTCATAATGCCTGAATTTTTCGACCGGTACGATCGTCTCCCCGTTGCGGGTCTCGAAATAATCCCGCCGTTTTTTTTGTGGATACAAAATCCCCTGCTTAGACAATGTTTTTCGGTTTAAAACCAAAAAATCCTGGATGGCGCTGGTCCCGGTTTTATGTGTACCGATATGAATAAATATTTTTTCCATGATATCTTTACTGTTTGAGGGTTAAAAGGTTTTATGGTGTATGTTTTATAGTTTTTTTGGCGCACCCTTCATTTTCCTGAAGAGTCGCCGTTGATTCGGTGTTTCAAACCAGTCAAATTCACGTCCCACGACCGCTTCAATATCAAGCAGGCCCGCTTCGGCCAGTATGCTTTCGCTTTTTTGAGAAACCCAAAATTTTTCAGCCTTAAACATGATGTCCTTTTTAAGAATCGACTGGCATGGATTTTTTCAATCCATGCCTGGAATCAAAGCGACGGCGGCGGTATCTGGTAACCGCTTGAGCAAACGTTAAAACATTCGGATCATCTGCGGCGCATCCAAGGTAGGAAGCAACAAACCGCTTTCTTTCTTCCCTGGTGCAAAGCACCCGGGCCAGATTATCAAGGGTGGCACAGTCCTTCAACTGCCGATGGCGATGCCCTATCGACAGCGGATGGAAGCCGCCTGTGGGGCAGTCAATCCAGAAGAGTTCAACCTCTTCGTTCGTTAGACGTGCGAGAATATTACGCCAGTACAAATCATTATGAAAAAAATGATACGCGTGAAGCTTCCGGGTCCAGCGGCTGATTTGATCGATGATCTTATCGCGACGTTCCGCATAAAGGGGCTGGCTACGATCCGGGCAGGCGATTTCCACAAAGACATCGAGCGGTTGGGCGCCTGCGATGGTTTCCGTAATAATAAACTCTTCATCGAGCTTCCCCCACCAGATACGCCGTTCGCCCCAGCCGATGACACGGGGTACGGGAATTCCGATGTTTTTAAAAAACAAAAGATTGCGTGTCTCGACCCGGCTTCGGCCCCGCCGACAAAAACGATGAAGCGGGTGTTTCCGATAAGTATAGATTTTAACATGAACCGGGATCTGCGATTGGGATTCGGTAAAATATCGCTGAAAAAGCTTGGATCGCATGCGGACTGCCGATGCATCAATATTCATCTGATTAAGGACGGACCATTGGCACCGAATGGAACCGGCCAAAGCGGAAAGGATTGCAGCGTCCGGGGACAGCGGTGGATATTTTTTTATGTTGTTGTCAGAAACCATAATAACTCATAATAAATAAAACGTTTTCCACAGAAATTTTTTTATCTGCGTAACCGTTAAATCGTTTTCCAACCATAATTTTCTATTGTTAATAATTTCAGTAAAAAATGTCTAATTGATTCCTTAAACGATATCCCTTTATGAAAAAGATCTATACTAAATTGATAGAATATGTCAAGGTACGAGACGTCAATGATCTCTGCGGCAGTGATTAATTTTTGATTGACTTCGTATAAAAAAAATTAATAAAAATTGTAAATATAGTGGTCACCGGATGAAATTTGCCTTCTGTCTGTTTAAATATTTCCCCTATGGCGGGCTCCAGCGGGATTTCCTGCAAATCGCCGAAACTTGTATTTCCCGGGGCCATCAGATAGATGTATACACTGGTTCATGGACTGGCGACAAGCCGGACGCCTTAAATATCGTCATTCTTCCGCCCAAAGCCCTGACAAATCACCGGCGTTATCAAACTTTTGCCGCCCGCGTAAACCATCATATTTCCACGACTCCCTATGATGCAGTGGTCGGGTTCAACAAAATCCCCGGACTCGATGTATATTTTGCAGCAGATGTCTGTTACAGGGCCCTGGCAATGGAAAGAAGTTTTTTATACAGACTCTCAAATCGCTGCCGGACGTTAATGGCCCTGGAACGGTCGGTTTTTGACAGGCATTCAACAACACTGATTTTATCCCTATCTGACACAGAAAAAAAACGTTATATCGCTTGTTACGGCACGCCTGAGGACCGATTCCATTTGCTCCCGCCGGGAATCTCCAAAAACCGTGTGCCCACAGCGAGTATACCGGGGATGCGGAATGATTTCCGTGAAAAATTTTCCATCACAAATGACATGCGCGTTGTGTTAATGGTCGGGTCGGACTATAAAAGAAAAGGCGTGGATCGTGCCATCAAGGCAGTTTCCGCATTGCCCTCGCCGTTAAAGGAAAAAATCCGGCTGATGATTGTGGGCAAAGGGCGGAAGGGGTTTTATCTTCGACTGGCCAAACGATTAAAGGTCGCGGCGCAGGTTGATTTTTTCGGAGAAAGGGATGACGTGCCCCGATTTTTGGCCGGCGCCGATCTTTTCCTGCATCCTGCCTACCATGAACTCGCCGGTATGGTTTTAATCGAAGCCCTGTCGGCTGGATTGCCTGTGCTGGCGACGGACACTTGCGGATGCGGCTTTCATGTGGATCGGGCCGGCGCAGGCATGCTCGTGCCATCGCCGTTCAATCAGGAAACGCTGAACCGCATGCTTGCTTCCATGCTGACGTCTGAAAAAAACAAAAAATGGGGAAGCAACGGAAAAAAATATGTTAAACAAACCGATGTATACAGCATGCATCAAAAAGCTGCGGATTTAATCGAAAAGGGATATCCACCAAAAACATGAGCGATTTTTCATCACCCATCGACTGCGTCACCCGGAAAAATCTAACCATTAATAAAGACTGTGAAATGTTTTTGCGGGATGTCCGCCTGGATTCTTTTGACGCCATCTGGGGGCATACGGGTGGCGAAACCATAAAAAACATCCGGCCCCGATCCGTCACCCGCATCGAAGTCACTCACAATTCCCGGAAAAAAATCCTTTACCTGAAACGGCACAACCTGGAATTTGTAGGCCTGGGACGACTGTTCTCCCGATTTTTTCCGACAAAAAGCCATTCCCAGGGACTCCTGGAATTCAACAACATTTGCGAATTCCGAAACAGGGGCCTGAAAACCGTTGTTCCAGTGATGGCAGGAGAAAAATTCTCAGGATGCTGCCGGGCAGAATCATTTCTTGTAACCGAAGATTGCTATCCGTATATTTCCCTGGAAGATCTTTTAAAAAATCACCCCGAATTTTTTAAAGGCCCGGAAGGCAGGAACCGGAAAAAAATTATGATTCATGAAATTTCCGCCCTGGCCAGAAAAATGCACCAGAGCGGATTCAATCACCAGGATTTTAACGCCACCCACGTTCTGCTGAATTACAAAAAAGGATCGGATGTGCCAGAGCTGGCTCTTTTTGATATGCAGCGTGTTGAAAAAAATAAAATTTTCCGGCTGCGATGGAAAATAAAAAGCCTGGCCCGACTGAATTACACCCTGCCGGATGAACTTTTCACACCACAGGATCGGATGAATATCCTGCTCTTTTACAAAGGGAAAACCCGGCCGAATTTTTTAGACCGTCTGGAATGGTTCTGGATTAAAAGAAAAACGGCCCGGATCAAGCGGCACACGGAGAAAAAACATTAGCGATTAAGTTATAGCATATTCCATATGACTTGATATTTTTTGGCTATTTTTTGGGATTAACACAAAAATAGATTTTAGTATTTATTATGAAAAAAAAAATTGGCACATTTGTTTTTGTCGGCTTCGTTTGTGCGCTTATTGCGACTGGGTTTTTTTTGCAAAAAAAGAGCACGCAAAAAGCCGTAATCAACGATCAACATGAAAAGCCAGCGGGTGTGATACCCAAGCCGCCACGATCTGTCGATATGAAGCAATCTAATAATTTTTCAAACCCTTCATCACATATTCAACCAGTAGTGTCAGGCTCTCAGGAAAAAACGAAAGCACCGCTACAGAAAGATGCCATTATAAAAAAGGTTCTTTCAGCTTTACCTGGAATGATTTCCGGAAAACAAACCTTTGAGGGGCTATCTGGTGAAGCGCTTCTTGCGATCATGCTTGACAAAACCGCATCTCAAAAGGCGCGTCGACAGGCGGCGTGGATTTTGGCGAAAAATGGAAATGAAATCGTTTTAAAAGAGCTTGAAAAAATCTTGTTTCAGGAGAGGTGGACCGGATCTTTGAAAGCGGCTATGGCTGAAGGGCTTGGATATTCATCTAATCCCCTGGCAAAGGAACTATTGATTACAGCCCTGAACCATGAAGAGGATGAAGTCGTCTGTGGGGCAATCAGAGGCCTTTGTGCCATCGGAGATAAAGATGCCGTTTTTATGATTGTTGATATGATGAATTCAACTGACGCATCTGCCATTGTAGTCGCCGAAGCTGCCACAGGATTGGGCACAATTGACAGCCCGGATGCGTATATTGCCCTTATTGGCGCTTATAAAAAAGCAAAAGAATTAGATGGTGACTTTAAGGAAGATATTATTTTAGCTCTTGGAAATCGTGATATCTCAGAGACCACCGATTTTTTTAAGAAAATTTTAAATGACACTACATCAAACCCTTCTTTACGGTTGGCGACAATTGAGGCTATTGAAGATGCGCAGGGAGATTCCGGGGCTTTTTTACTCGATTATTTAAATGATCCGGACAGCGACATACGGGCCGAGACTGCATGGGGGCTGGCTTCTGTTGATGAGCCCGGTGATATTGCAGAGGTATTACAATTTCAGCTGGCTGATGAAGAAGAGGCAGAGGTTAGAAAACGCCTTTATCAGGCGCTTGGAAATCAGGAAATTATTGATATAGATACCGTTGCCGGATTTATTTTTAAAGAGCCTGATTTGGATGCAAGGTTGGCCGGGTATGATTTATTGGCCCAAAAACTGGTTTTTTCTGAAACCACCCAGGTGTCGGAGCAATTTAAGCAACAGACCATTCCTGAGCTAAAAAACATCGCATTGTCGGAAAAAAATTTGAACTATAAGCTCAGTGCTGTTATAACACTTAAAAGAGCCGGCACCTTGGCGGCATTGAGCGCATTGGAAGAGATTGCTGTAAAGAGTCCTGATTATAAAGTCGTAAAGGCAACAGGGGTAAACCAATAATCACATTATAAGGAAGTTACAATGGGGCACAAAATTTTGGGAAGGGTGTTTAAACAAGGGATAATGACTTTGGTGATGATGCTGGTTTTTTTATCGCCAATAAATTTATGTGCGGAAGAGTTTTATTTCAATTCGGAATATGATCTGCCGTGTAATGCATCAATCTGGGATATCACCGGAAGTTATGATGATGACGAGATGCTTGATTGTGA
>CAZQLG010000209.1:0-5511 GCA_964594105.1 uncultured Desulfococcus sp.
CCCATGCCAATATGATTATTCGGGTGGAGGAGGAACCTGAGGGTACCGTACTTCCAGACTTGTATGCCAAGGTTTTAACCTGTGAACCGTCAACCACCGGCCGGTTCGGTTTCCAGATCACATTGTTTTTTACCTGGATGCCGGAAAAAACAAAGCATTTTTTTGTACAAAAAAATTGAAAAACTAAAATTTTGGCCGATTATTGAATTAAACACATCATCGTTTTTTGTAATCATTCAGTGTGATTTTATAGGTATTAGCACTACCATAATAGATCAGGCAATTTACCTTTAAACAACTGATCTAAGGCATGACTTGATTTAATTTTCTGTTTGCGACACGTCGACAAAAAACTTCGTACTCGGCAAAAAATTAGGGCGCCATCCATAGATCTAAAACACCCGGATATTTTCTGTTGAACTTTCGTCATCCGGATATCATTTTCTCCCAAATTATTGGTAAACGAAACGATCACATTTTCCATAAATCGGAGTACATCATTTTCATAATCTCTCAAGCGCTCTAACAAGTTTTGAGATTTTGATCTTTTGATCCTCCCACGCTTACCTTTTATTACGCAGGTCATGGTATGCAAGTAGGTGGTAAGAATTATCTGATTCCCGTTGATGCCCAGATCCGAATGGAATCGGAAATCGAATTTGAATCCGTGGATGTAGGACGGCTTCTCGCCCAGATGGAAAATGCAAAAAGCAAAGTAAATATTGTCATGCTTGATGCATGCAGAGATAATCCATTTGCAAGGAGTTTCCGTTCCGATAGCCAGGGTTTGGCTAAAATGGCCCCCCCCCAAGGATCATATATCGCTTTTGCAACCGCCCCGGGTGCTTTGGCGGCAGATGGTGGCGGCAGAAATGGAATTTTTACGGAATGTCTGCTAACTAATCTAAAAATACCGGGCTTGAAAATTGAGGATGTAATGAAACGCACCAGAATCGGTGTCGCCCATGCCACGAACAATAAGCAACTGCCTTGGGATTCATCTTCATTGATGGGTGATTTTTATTTTGTGCCGGAATAGATTAAATAATTGTTACCGAGGCTTGAATTGCGAATTAAATATAAACAAGGCTCAATAGCAAGATTCCAGTTTCCACTACACCTTGCAATAGCTATTCGAAGATTTTAAAAAATCCATATGTGGTATGCCTTCAAATCAGAAAATGGTACGTAAAGTTATAGTGCTCGCTTTTAAAAACCCTCGCAACAGCGAAAAATAATAGACATATGACGCCAATTTATTTTGTGCAAGGCAGGAAAAATATTGTTGATCTTTTGTGGCGAATTATAGTGTTTCAATGAACCCCTCTTTACATAAGATTTAAGATGGAAAATAAAGAGTCTAAAGCTCTGTATCCTGTTAAAAGCTTATTCTTTTCTATAATTGTATATTTATTTTTTTTATAAAGTCATCTCCCAATTGCTAACGCGGGATCATACCTGCCTGCCACTGTTGGACTTTGTGAATTCCTCGTTTCACGCCTCACCTGTTCAGATAGATAAGATGTCAGTTCTCCAAGTGTCACAGAAGTATCTTTATTGTAATCTGCGTCGCCCTTTAAACCTTCCAAAATCATGCGTGCCGGGTCTTGAATTGTGAGTTAATCTGTTGGTCTGGAATGGAGACCTGAAGGTCTCCGCTACGGTGCACTCCGATAATCGCATTATTTGTCTACGGCTTCCAGCATTCGTGAAGATTACATGAAGGATCATGTTTCGCTTCGATCAAATTCATTGATTATCAGGCAAGAAATTATTATAATTATAGCGAATGTTGTACGGGCAGGTTATGAAGAATATATATGGAGGGAATCAACAATGAAAGAATTTCCGGTGTTATAAATGATATATATCATTTAATGTAAAAAAAAGAGAAATCCAATGGAAACAACCGCTAAGTTGTTTAAAAACGGACGTTCCCAGGCCGTCCGGCTGCCTAAACAATTCAAATTCTATGGAGATATGGTCAAAATTAAAAAAGAGGGGAATAAAGTTATTTTAGAACCCATGGATAAAACACAATGGCCGGATGGTTTCTGGAAAATGTTTTGTGCTGATCCGGATTTTGAGATCCCGAGCCCTTTGCCGTTGGAACCGATTGATCTGGATGAATTTTGATCATGCGTTTGCTGGATACAAATATTGTCAGTTATTGGATGCGTGGGGATCAGGATATTCTTTCCCGGATTATGTCGTATCGGCCCTGTGTTTTGGCGATTTGTACGATTACTGTTGCGGAAATTCTTTATGGAATTGAGAAATCCCCGGTTAAAAAAAAGTCCGCCGTAAAAAAATAGACAACATCAGTTCTCAACTCGATATTATTGTTTTTGATAAGATAGCCGCTAAAAAACCCAAAGAAATCGATCACTTTATTGTTTCCTATCCCTGTTACTGACTTCTCCATATACCGCCACCTTTTTGGTTGACTAAAATGACACTTGTCGTTATATTTAAGACAAATGTTAAAAAGTGAGGTGTTTTATGCAATTAGCGCAGGTTGGAAAAATTTTAGGCGGAGAGAAAATTCTTGGCAAAAAGCTCGAAAGCAAAATGGACTTAATTGAGCTTGGCAGTATTGGCGTTACCAAGAATGCTGTTTCCCATTTGGCAAATTATCTTTCCTTTTCATGGAAGCAGGTGGCTGACTTATTACCGGTAACAGAAAGAACCCTTCAAAGATATCGTTCGAACCAGCATTTTAACCCGGCGGTCTCCGAGCAAGTGCTCCATATTGCTGAAATTTTAGCTAAGGGTGCAGATGTTTTTAAGGATAAGAAGAAATTTTTGTTATGGCTTAATACGCCACATAAGGTCTTCTCCCGTAAAACGCCCTTTGCCATGCTTGGTTCGCGTTTTGGAACCGAGCTTGTGCTGGAAGAATTGGGGCGTATAGAATTTGGGGTTTATTCGTGATAAAACTCTTTCGAATCGGCCTCTCTGAACATATCAGCGATATGACCGGTACTGGCGCAAAGATTTACGGTGGCCGCTGGAATCATGCCGGCTATCCGGTCGTTTACGCTTCAGGCAGCAGAGCCCTTGCTGCTCTTGAGTTCTTAGTACATGTGCCGATGGCGCTGGCTCCTGACAATTTGAAGATTGTTGAAATTAATATTCAAAAAAAAATTAAGAGGAAGTCGATCAAAAAAAACCAGCTACCATCAAACTGGCAAAACTATCCTGCGCCTGAAGAATTAGCAAACATGGGTACCAATTGGATAAAATCTAAATCATCCTTACTCTTTGATGTCCCATCCTCAGTCGTTGATAAGGAAATAAATACGCTTATAAACCCATTGCATCCAGACATTCAATTTGTAAAACTGGTAAATATTGAAAATTTTACATTTGATCCAAGACTTTTATCTTCAAATGAATGATCAAGAAAATCATGGTGCCGAAATCATGGTGCCGAAATCATGGTGCCGAAATCATGGTGCCGGGTCTTGAATCGTGTGTTAAATCATGCGGTCGGGGCTTGAATTGTGAGTTAATGACATGGGTGCCGGGTCTTGAATTGTGAGTTAATCTGTTGGTCTGGAATGGAGACCTGAAGGTCTCCGCTACATTGAGTGTCGTCTCCGGCACGGGTAAGGGGGAAACATCCGGTTTCCATTGATCTTGTGGATTTGAATTCTCGGTATTTTTAGCCTGTCCACCCGTCCACCCGTCCATTTATTCATTCAGCGTTTAAAAATACATACACGTTGTGCAGGCCAGGCTCCGACTTCATGCTTTTTCAGGACTTTCAATTTGATAATTAATACGGTTTTTAATACTATATTTATACGAACACCGGGAATAATATCTGGATGCCTTTGACCGGATATATATCAATGTCTGTTACAAAAGATTACGCCTTAGATAAAGCAGGAAAACTTATTGCATTGTTGAAATCCACCGGCATGAATATTCATGAAGCCTACCTGTTTGGGTCTGCTGTAGCGGGTCAGGGGGGTGAAGACAGTGATATTGATCTTGCGATAGTTTCAAAAGAATTTACGGGGCTTCCTTTTTATGATGTTATTAAGATCAGTAAATATCGAAGATCAATTGATCTTCGATTGGGAATTCATCCGTTTTCACTTGATGACATTCAGGCCAACCCGCCTTTGTTTTTCCTTGATATCCAGACAAAGGGTATCCCTATAGATTAATCTCAATACCAGTCTTCTATGGTCAGACCACTGACCCGTTTAAATTCTTTTGTATTATGGGTAACCAGAGTTCCTTGAACAGCAATGGCAGTGGCGGCAATTAAAATATCATACGGCCCGATGGGGGTTCCTTTTTTTTCAAGTTTGACCCTTATGCCAGAAGCAACCACAGCTTCTCCATATCCAAAGGGAAGAACATTAACCATGGAAAGAAATTCTTTGAGTTGTTGTTTTCGTTTTTGGGGATTGCCGGATTTTCCGATACCCACTTCAAGTTCAAATAGAACAATGGATGGGATTGCGATTTCATTGGGTGGTTTTTTAAGAAGATGATTGGATACATTTCCCATTCCCTTGAAAAAATATATCAGCGTGTTGGTATCCAAAACATATTTCATATCGATTCCCTTTTAACATCATCGCTCATCTCATTCCTGATTGTTTCAGCAGTCGGAATGTCTTTCCAGGTCCCGGCCAGTTGAATAATCGATTCGGGCCAGACAGTGGTTGTTTTGTCCCTGATGAGATTGGTAATCCATTTGCTTTTGGAAAGTCCGCTTTGCTTTACGATATGATTGACTTTTTCTTCAGTTTCACGATCCAGATATATTGTCACTTGTCCCATAATATACGCTCCTGTTCCGTTTGCTTAAATACCACATATAAGATAACATATATGTGGTTTGTGTCAATTAAAATTGATGGCTTCGTAAAAAGTCCAAATTCTTTGTTGCGCGGCATTCTTCGTTTCTTTATAGTACGCTAAGTACGAATCATCACTCAGGATTTGCGCGCCTCGCCAATTTTATGATTTGGTGGCTCTTTTTTCTTTGCCATCGAAATTCGACTTTTTACGAGACTGTCAAAAGTACCAAACGGATTTACTAAAAAAATAAAACCAATTGCCAATTTTTTGAATAAATTTTTGAAAAATTAAAATTTCGGCCGATTATTGAATTAAACACATCATCGTTTTTTTCAATAAAGGAGGAAAATTAAATGACACGGGCCGAACTCATAAAACAATTTCCAGACGCAGTGGATTATAAATTATCGGATATGTTCATCATGCATACCGGTGAAGGCTATTATGCCCGGTTTGATGAAAATCTTGATTTTTATTTTGGGCAATATGAAAGTTTGTCCGTGTTAAAGACTGAGAGTATGAAATACCAGATTCTCATGGCGGCATAGCACATGATGACGGGTATTGAATGAACGGATATGTATTCTGGCCAAAATGGCGAGCGGAATGCCGTAGCTGGTTTGTCCGAGTTTTTTTATGGATTGATCGTCACCGAAACGTGCTGTCGTCCCCACTTCAAGGCTTCAG
>CAZQLG010000210.1:0-5511 GCA_964594105.1 uncultured Desulfococcus sp.
CACCGTGGCAATCCTCAAGAAAATGGATTTCCTTCAGCAAGGCACAGGCGGTCAGGTTTTCCAGTTTCACCCCGGCATCTCCCAACACCTGCCCGGTATCATAAAAATAATATTTCGGAGCCTTGAGGATAGAACGGGCGATATTTCGGTGAAATGGTCTGACACTGAAAACAACGTACATATCTTCAAGTATTTCCAGCCATCTTTTCACTGTTTTATCAGAACATTGAAGATCCCGGGACAAGGAACTGTACGAAACCGGACTGCCGACCCTTTGACGCAGCAGCTGAATAAGGGTTTCAATCGAAGTAAGATGCTGGATATTTTCCAGTTCAATCATATCCTGTCGCAAAATAATATCAAGGTGAGATCGTTTCCAGCGATTATAAAAACGGCTGTTTCCTTCAAGGTAAGGCTCAGGAAAGCCCCCGACCTCAAGCAGACGATCCAAAGCGTCTGCCGTGTTGTCAAGCCCATGTACATTTTTAATTTCTTTCAGATCAAAAGGATGCAGCCGAAACTGGAAAAAACGCCCAGCCAGTGAGTCACCGACTTTTCTGCACGTATCCAGCTTAGCGCTACCGGTGACAATAATCCCGGGAGGAATGCCTTCGGTGTCATACACACCTTTCAGCCATGACTTCCAGTTTTTAAGTTTATGAAGTTCATCAAAAATAATCAGCTCTCTGGACCTGTCCCATGATCTTTCAATGAGGCTCAGCCGATGTTCCGGATTATCAAAATTAAAGTAATTATAGTCACTGCACAACATTTTTACTAACGTCGTTTTCCCGGACTGCCGCGGGCCGGTCAACAGAACAATCTTTTTCTCTAAATCCTCGGCAATATAACCTGCCAGATATCGTTCCCTCTCCATCTCAATCACCACATCACCCGGTTTCGTAATTTCGTACCTTTTAGACCATGATTCCGAAATAGTCAAGACTTTTCCGGAATCACGTCCGCAATCCCCCACCATCCACACTTGTCCGTGTCCGTCCGTGTATGTCTATGGCTGACATCTTTTTTCTTCTACTTCTTTTCCTCTGTGCCCTCTGAGTCTGGTAAAAAATAAAAACCGTGGTCTGTCCCCTATTTTTCTTTTATCCTTTTTCCTTTAGCCTTTATCCTACCCCTGGCAAAATAGTAACTCAATAACTTAACAACGTCCCCAAATTCCCAATTTTTTCTATGTTGCATTTTGCAATAATATGATATATTTTGAAATATAAATAATCTATTAGAATCTGGAGGGAATGAAATGCCAAGAGCGGTTCGTATTTCTGATGACTTGGCCAGTGATGCCGGGAAATTCAGCAAAATTGACCACAGATCACTGGCTGGTCAAATTGAGCACTGGGCCAGAATCGGCAAATGCGCGGAAGAAAACCCTGATTTAACATATGACTTGATAAAAGAAATATTTATTGGCATCGAAGAGTTGAACCAGGGGGAAAAAACTGAATATCAGTTTGGTTAGCACAAATGAAAATTTACCAATCACGATCATTCGAGAAAAAAGTCAAAAGATACAACAAACAGGAAAAAACCAAACTTGATAACGAAATAAGAAAAATCATCCGGAATCCCTCAATTGGCACTCAAAAAAAAGGAGACCTGAAGGGGGTTTTTATTCATAAATTCAAAATAAAAGCTGCGTTATACCTGCTATCATATAGAATGGTCACTGATGGATTAGAACTGATCATGATCGGCACCCATGAAAACTATTACCGGGAGCTTTAATCCCAATGTCCCTTGCGGTTCATCACCGACAACGTCTTTTGTCCGTGTTCGTCCGTGTGCATCCGTGGCTGATATCTATTCTTTTCCCCTGTCTTTTTATCTTTTCCTCTGTGCCCTCTGAGTCTCTGTGGTAAAAAATAGGTGTGACCCTTTTTTTCCTAACCACTATTCATAAAAATCAAAAAATATAAACAATATTCATGGACAATAATCGTTTTTCATGGCATGATGCATGAGCTACTGAAATTGGAATTCACGAACATGTCTGGATATAATCAAAAATCACGCCCCCCAACTGTTTTTCGCGGATTTCCACCACTGGGAGAAGGGACTAACCCGGCCGGGTATGCCGCTCTTATTGCGGCCCATGATCTGCCGGTTCCCCTGCCTGCCTATCTCTGCGCTATCGGCACTAAACATAAAAAATATGATAAAGGGCGATGGCGCATTTTTACGCCGCGCCACAAACCGGATGACAGCCTGCATGGCCATCTGACATTTGCCTTGAAGTATGAAGGCATCGATTTGGCTGTCCTGAAAGCGTTATTTGACGTCATTGAGCCAAGCGCCATTGCCGGCTTTGTTCGCTCGCAACCAACTGGAGCTTACAGTCGAAGGCTTTGGTTTTTGTGGGAATGGCTGCGGGAAGAACAGCTTGACATACAAGACGCGACAAAAGGAAATTTTGTTCCCCTGGTCAATGATGCTTTGCAGTATCAGGGAAAACCGCGTGATTCCCGCCGGCACCGCGTCCGCAACAATTTACCGGGCACCCGCACGTTCTGTCCGCTCATTAGAAAAACAGCACATCTTGAGCGTTTCATTGCCATGAGGTTGTCGCAGACGGCCATGGATCACATTAGAAAAATCCATGCCGATCTTTTGCACCGAGCAGCGGCGTTTCTGCTCCTGAAAGACTCCAAAGCATCTTACACCATTGAGGGAGAAGCTCCACCCCATAACCGGATTGAACGCTGGGGAAAAATAATCGGTGAAGCCGGACAGCGAACGCTCACTGCTGCAGAGTTGGCCTATCTGCAAGCAAATGTAATTACTGACAATCGTTTTACCAAACCCGGATTCCGCACGGCCGGCGGCTTTGTTGGCGAACATGATCGATCAACGGGAATGCCAATTCCCGATCATATTTCCGCACGCGCCGAAGATCTGGATAGCCTGCTCTCCGGTCTTATTGAAACCTACAGGCTCCTTGGCGAAAGTAATTTCGACGCGGTTCTCATGGCGGCAGTCATTGCCTTTGGTTTTGTGTTTATCCACCCGTTTGAAGATGGCAACGGCCGGATACATCGCTACCTTTTTCATCATATTTTGGCGGAAAAAGGCTTTATTGCCAAAGGATTGGTTTTCCCCGTTTCCGCTGTCATTCTGGAACGTCTTGAGGACTATCGAAAAACCTTGGAACATTACTCGAAACCAAGACTTGATCTGATTGAATGGCGGCCAACCGACAAAAACAATGTTGAAGTTTTGAATGAAACCATTGATCTGTATCGTTATTTCGACGCAACCACGCAGGCTGAATTTTTCTACGAATGTGTCGCGGAAACCATCAATAAAACAGTTCCTGAAGAAGTTGAATATCTGAAAAAATACGACCTTCTTGACAACTTCATCAAAAACTATATCGACATGCCCGACAGACTGGTTGATCTTCTTATCAGTTTTCTCAGTCAAAATAATGGTCGGCTGTCGAAACGATCAAGGGAAAAAGAGTTCAAGCACCTGACCGATGCGGAAGTGCAAGTAATTGAACGAAAGTATGATGACATTTTCAGCGGTTCTACCAACTAATCCTCATCCCCTTGTAAACCATCCCGGCCGGCATCATCCGCAGGCTTTTAGATCTCTATGCTGCACATCACGATAAAACATCGCACAAATCCCAGTCCACCTGACTAGAAAAATCTATCCCCTATTTTCCGCGTGTCCGTGTCCGTCTGGGTCTGTCTGTGGCTAATAAAATCCCTTTTCCGTTTTTCTTTTGCTTCTCTATTTTTTGCTTCTTTTCTCTGTGTCCTGGTAAAAAAACCGGATCGCGGTAGGAATGCCGGTTACCCGGCACCCCCCGCACAGATCCGTTCCAGACCACGCGGTCGGCACCCTGATTTTGGTGATTTCGGAGCTCAATGGCTGGCTGACGGACAACTTACTGAAGCCACGGTCCTCGGCATCCCCGACCCCCTGCTGGGCAACCGCCTCGCAGCCCTGGTCGTCCCGGCTGCTGGCGATGTCAGCGCGGAAGACTTAATGCACCGATGCGCCGCCATACTTCCCAAACACAAACTTCCTGCAACAATCAAATTCCTGCGTACCCTGCCCAAAAAAGCCAGCGGTAAAATCGACCGCGACAAATGCCTGACCCTTTTGAAATAGGGATTTCATCTCCTGTCTGTCTTTGTCTGTGTGCGTCTGTGGCCAAAACCAAGAATATTGCTTTGAATTGTGGGGACATGACCTCAATTATTGATGCTTTTCCAATAATTGAGGATCGTGTACCCATAATTCAGCTTGACAAATAATTATAATATACTTACTTTGTAATTATGAATAACTTCATCTTCACTTGGGATGATGATAAGAATATATCAAACCAACACAAACATGGCATTTCATTTGAAGATGCACAAACTGTATTTTTTGATGAAAATGCTATTGAATTTGATGATCCTGACCATTCTATTAATGAGGAGAAATTCATTCTTTTAGGTTTAAATCAAAGCCTAAAAGTTTTAGTTGTATGCCACTGCTACCGCAAAGATGATTCTGAAATTCGAATTATCTCAACAAGGAAAGCAACTAAAAAGGAACAAATTTTTTATTTCAGGAGGTTATCATGAGAAAAGAATATGATTTTGATAAAATGACAGGGAGGAGAAACCCCCATGCTAAAAATTTAAAAAAACAGGTGACCATACGTATGGGTGTTGATATTATAGAATATTTTAAAAATTTAGCTGAGGAAACAGGTGTACCATATCAAAACTTAATCAATTTATATCTACGTGATTGCATAAAATCAAATAGAAAACTTTCCCTACATTGGACACCATAAAGGACGGCATTCGGCAATTCCGGGCCGCCCTGCGCCTAATCCTTAATCTGCTCCCCTTTTTTCCTTCAGAAAACTTGGCAGAAAAGCGAAAATGGGAAACAAGGCTATATACTCTTGTTATCTGTTTATGCGATCCATCCTTCCTGGACGGCGGCATCATCGATTCCACCAGGGTCCTGGAGCTGATAGGTGTATTTTTCGTTAAAAAAGATTGCCATGGATATCAATGAATTGACCTGCCAGATAAATGGTGCCGTCTATGAAGTTAATAAAAAGCTTGGTGCCGGTTTCCTGGAAAAAGTTTATGAAAACGCACTGTTAATAGAATTACACTCCCGGGGACTCAAAGCCGAAAGCATCCAATCACAACCTGGGTCTTTTAATAAATTTCACCCATCCAAAAGCAGTCATAAAGCGTTTCATCCTGTAAACTGTTTCAATCGTCTGTGTTTTTCTGTCTGTCTGTGGCCATTATTATCTTTTCATTCTCTCTCTGGTGATCATAAAACCCCATGAATTCCCCAACTCTCATCCATCACTTCCTCGAATCCAGCGGCAAAATCGACCGCGACAAATGCCTGACCCTTTTGAAATAGGGATTTCATCTCCTGTCTGTCTTTGTCTGTGTGCGTCTGTGGCCAAAACCAAGAATATTGCTTTGAATTGTGGGGACATGACCTCAATTATTGATG
>CAZQLG010000211.1:0-5490 GCA_964594105.1 uncultured Desulfococcus sp.
TTTTTCCATGCCCACCTCTTGTGATTATGGAAAGAATGGTATAAATTCATTTAAATTTGTTTTTGCTTTAATTTAATCGGGAGAAAATTAAAAATGCCTCAATCCGGGGAAATGATTTCCATTAATGTTACATTGGATATTGCCGTTTCAACACTTAAAACAATTGTTGAAAATGCCAAAAAAATCGCTGGAACAGACGAGAAAGGGATCTATCGGGTTGATACGGCAGAGAAAGTCAATGAAATCGTTTCATCATTTTTAGAAGAAAATGCATTTGATGAATATGTGAACAATATCGATAATTACAAATGTTAATTTCTATTTTTTGGGGTAGCAGGGTGCTATTTTGAATCCATTGATTATCGCTCACCGTGGGGCCATGAAAGAGGCCCCGGAAAATACAAAATCTGCGTTTGACAAAGCCGTGTCTTATTCTGTTGATGGTATTGAATTTGATGTTCAGATAACCCGTGACAGCCGCCCGGTTATTTTTCATGATCAGTCACTGATAAAAATTAACGGAAGTTTGAAATCGATCTGTGACCATACATTTTATGAAATTGGCGGTTATGATTGGGGAAGCTGGTTTTCCGAAGATTTTAAAAATGAAAAAATTCTTACCCTGGATCAGGTATTAGAAACTTACGGATCCAAAACCCGGTTGATGATTGAAATTAAACCACCCCCAAAGGCAGAAGCAAAAAACCTGTATTACAAATTGGCGGCCCAGGTGACGGAAGCGGTCAGAAATCTGATTCCCCATAAACAGATCCCTAATATGTATATACTTTCTTTTGACCCGGAAATTATTAAATCAGCATATATCAACGACCCGGAATTAAACTATGTCCTTAATTTGAATGACCCTGTGGTAAAAAAGGACAGTCTGAATATCTCCCCGGAAATACTTTGCGGATATTGCATTGAATATAAAAAATTAAGCAGACAATTTGTTAAGAATGTGCATCATGATGATAAAATTATCATGACGTATTCCTGTAATTCAAAAAAAACGCTTCAACTGGCGCTTGATCTGGGCATTGATGTCATAATGACGGATGATCCGGGTAATCTCATGGGGACACAATTTGATTTATCGGCAATGGCTTGACGGCTTTGTAAAAAGTTTTTCATGGTGACGAATCACCATGAAAAGCTTTTTACGGGACTATCAAGGTCTATCCAAAAATATAAAAACATCATATGCGATAAACAAAAAAACCGGATAATTGGAGTAACTAAATGAAAATTCGATTGATCTTTTGCTTATTGGGATTGTTGATGATTTCGCAAAGTGCATCAGCCGCTGATGTTCCGACAAATGTGACGCTTTCAGCAACTGAAACGACCATTACCGTCGACTGGACAGGCGATACGGATGCCGATAACTATTTTGTTTACTCGGGGACATCGTCAGGTAATCTGGATACACGGATTACCGTTGATGACTCGGTTACAGAGTATACAATTACCGAGCTTGAATCTGCAACGATTTATTACGTTGCGGTTTCCTCAAATGACAATTCCGTTGAAAGTGATCAGTCAGATATTGAATCCATAACAACCCTGGAAGATACCGGTATGCCGGTGACGCCAACCGGCCTTTCAATCACCGGCAATAATGAAATCGGTGAGAATTCAGTTGTTTTGAAATGGAATCAGAATTCAGAAACAGACATAGATCATTACAATATTTATTACAGCACCATTTCAGGCTTTTATGACAATGTCGTTGAGGCAAATGATTCAGACGCATCATCATTTACCGTATCCGGTCTTACAAGTTCTGTTCGGTATTATTTTTCGATCACGGCGCTGGACATTTCAGACAATGAATCCGATAAAGCCGATGCTTTGATAGTCGATACCCTGGAAGATAATTTGTCGCCGAATAGCCCCAATGGGCTTTCCGGGGTTTTAAGTGACGCGCACTCAATTACCGTGACGATTCGGGACGGGAATTCACAAATGGCGGATTTTACCGGTAACATTATTTATTATGGGAATGTTGCCGGCAATTTAGATAATCGTGTGGATTTGGGTAATAGTTTTTCTTATGTCTTAAATGATTTGGCGGTGGGCTCCACCTGGTATTTTAATTCATCATCATATGATTTTTATGGGAATGAAAGCGCGGCAACGGATGAAATTTCGGTAATTATTGAAGAAACAATTCGTCTTTTGAATCAGCCGGAAGACTTTGACGGGGGATGTTTTATTAGCACATCTGCGGAAGGGTCCAACTTACAAGTTCAATTTTTTATTATAATGATTGGTGTCTTGATGATGTTGCTGAGTCGAAAGGTTATTTTAAAATATTTTCAAATTATTTTTCTTTCATCCCTGTTTGTCTTGTCCGCTATCAGTATTTCAAGTGCGGATACGCCTGAAATGCGGGCGAATAATATTGTCGGCGTTTCTGTAGGGTATTACATCCCTTTAGAATCTGATTTCAAAGATTATTATGGAGAGGATACGTTTCCGGTTTACGGGTTTTATGAACGATTTTTTTCCGAGCATTTTTCAATTGATTTTGAATCCGGGTTTATGAAGGAAAAGGGCCGCCTTTTGACTGAATCCAAAGAAACAACCAGTATTAAAACAAAGATTCTCCTTGTTCCTGTGTCTGCGTCTTTAAAATTCAACATGAAAATTTTACCTCATGTCGTCGGATATGTCGGTGTTGGACCGGATTACTGGTATTGTCAGGAAGAAACAGACGATAAAATCGGACATCCGGAAATCGAAGAATGGGTGGGCGGTTATCATGGGGAAATCGGTGTCCGTTTATATAATACCGATGAAAAATTTAAGGGAACCGGGGTTTTGGTTGAAAGCAGCTATTCTCAGATTGATCGATTCGGAGATAATAAAACCGATATGGGTGGATGGACATTTAGATTTGGATTTTTTTATCATTTTTAGAAACTGGTTCAGATAAAGCATTTAAAGTTTATTCAACGAGGTGGAAATGAATGTTGCCATAATCGGTATATCCACCTGATTTTAAAAAAACAATCGCGGTTTGGCGTCTATGATTTCATCATACCATCGATTCAGGGAATTAACATGGGTAGATCTGATGTTGTGGGCCGGCAAAAAGATTGTGGCTGATGGTTGGGAATGCTATCAGCGAAAACAGGTCCGGCATCTGTCTCTGACCAAAACCGGTGGTATCCTCGCATGGGTAGAGGCCGAAGAACTTTTTGCAACAAGGGTTGAATATGATGACGGGGAATTATATTCAGATTGCACCTGTCAGCCGATTGAAAACACATGTATACACTCGATTGCTGTTATTATTGAATTTATAGTGCATTTAAAGAAAAAAATTGATATTCCCCAGGCAGAATCAAATGATCGGCGTTTTTTTCTTTTATAGATTGTATCAAAGAACATAAATTTTTCCGGATTTGATATCATGCGTATTGGCCACGGATATGATGTTCATCGTTTGATTAAAGGACGGCCCCTTTTCTTAGGAGGCGTTGAGATACCCTTTGAAAAAGGCCTTGAGGGGCATTCGGATGCG
Source organism: uncultured Desulfococcus sp. (assembly GCA_964594105.1). Taxonomy (GTDB): domain Bacteria; phylum Desulfobacterota; class Desulfobacteria; order Desulfobacterales; family Desulfosalsimonadaceae; genus SURF-3. The sequence goes on from CAZQLG010000211.1 coordinate 3,533, forward strand.
GATGTGCTTTTGCACGCAGTGTGCGATGCAATTTTAGGCGCTGCCGGGATGGGCGATATCGGAATACATTTTCCAGACACGGATGCGGCATATAAAAATATCTACAGTATCGAACTTTTGAAAGAAACATGGAAAATTGTCCGACCCCATTATTCTTCCATTATTAACATTGACACAACCATTTTTGCGCAAGAACCGAAAATCTCACCCTATGCAGAAAAAATGAAAGATAAAATTGCAACATCGCTTTCTATTTATCCTGATCAGGTGAATATCAAAGCGACAACAACCGAAGGCCTGGGGTTTATCGGCAGAAAAGAAGGCATTGCCGCCATGTGTGTGGTACTTATTGATTGACCCGGTTTTAAAATAATCGTCTATTACCTGATGAAAAAGCTTTTTACGGAGACATCCATGACAATACATATTTATAATTCTTTAAAACGATTAAAGGAACCCTTTGAAACCCTTGCGCCCGGCCATGTTAAAATGTATGTTTGCGGTCCCACGGTTTACGACTCCAGTCATATCGGTCATGCACGATCCGTCATTGTTTTTGACGTGATTTATCGATATCTGATCGCCGCTGAATATGACGTCACTTATGTGCGGAATTTTACGGATATTGATGATAAAATCATTAACCGGTCCAATGAACTCGGTGTTTCTTCAGAGTCCCTTGCGCAAAAATATATCGATGAGTTCCATCATGATATGGATGCGTTAAATGTTTTACGACCAACATTAGAACCCCGGGCGACAGAACATATTGATCATATTATCCGGATCATTGAAATACTCATGGATAAGGGATATGCATACGCTTCTGACGGCGATGTGTTTTTTTCAGTTGATTTGTTTAAGGGCTATGGAAAACTTTCCGGTCGAAAACTTGATGATATGGTTGCCGGTGCACGCGTTGAAGTTGATCAACGGAAAAAAAATCCATTTGATTTTGTATTGTGGAAAGCCTCAAAGCCGAATGAACCTTCCTGGGACAGTCCCTGGGGAAAGGGCCGGCCGGGCTGGCATATTGAATGTTCGGCAATGAGTGAGAATTATCTGGGTGCCAGTTTTGATATTCATGGCGGGGGCAAGGATCTGATTTTTCCGCATCATGAAAATGAAATCGCGCAATCCGAGGCAGCTTTTGGTAAAACATATGTAAAATATTGGGTTCACAATGGCTTTGTGAATATTAACCACGAGAAAATGTCAAAATCTTTGGGCAATTTTTTAATGATCAAAGATATTGTTAAAAAATATCACCCGGAGGCGGTGCGCCTTTTTCTCCTTTCCCACCATTACCGGTCTCCGGTTGATTTTACGGACCAGGCAATCAAAAATGTGGTCGCTGGTTTGGATAAAATTTACGCACTTCTTGAACGCGCTGAAAAATATTTGGGGTCGCTGCCGGAATCGAACGCTGAGTATCGTGAGGGAGGAACGTTTGAAAAGAATTTTTGGGATTTTTTCTGCAATGCCATGAATGATGATTTTAATACAGCCCAGGGGATTGGCATTTTGTTTGATGCGGTTCGTGCGATAAACCGGCGTTTAGATCAGGCAGAGCAATCCGCTCCGGCAGAAGATATCGTCAATCAGAATACCATATTTAATGAATGCATCAATATTTCGAAAATGGCCAATGTCTTGGGTTTGCCGTCAGAATCACCGGGTACGTATTTTCAGCAAAAAAAAGAAAAAATGATTGATAAAAAATCAATGGATGCGGATATGATTGAATCGTTGATTCAGGACCGCCAAAATGCCCGTAAAGCAAAAGATTTTAAAAAAGCCGATGAAATACGGGACCGGCTCAAGGAAATGAATATCGAAATTGAAGACCGCCCGAAAGGAACCATCTGGAAAGTTTTGTCCTGAATGATGATGTTTAGGATTATTAAAATATCAATTGGTAAATATTTTCAAAGAGACGAATCCTGGACATGGCGTAC
>CAZQLG010000212.1:0-5479 GCA_964594105.1 uncultured Desulfococcus sp.
CTCAAAGCCGACGGCAAGCATTACCGTGCTTTTGAGATCTTGAACCTGGGCAAATATGAACGTCAGCATTACATCGGCATTAACCCCAACCTTCGCGAAGTTGAACAGCAACAGCAACTGGCAGAAAAGGAAAAAGTCTTTCTGGAGCTGATTTTGAAGGCTTACCGGGCTGAAAAGATTGACGGATTTGCCACATTTCACGGGAAAAAAGCCGGGCGCATGGTTTCAATAGGGCCGGTTAATTTGCCCGTTGCTCGTCTTTTTGTGGAAGAGGTCATTCTGGAATGCCGGAAAAAGCATATCACCCGCGTGGATATTCTCGGATTCGAGTTTGAAATGGGACTGTTTCCCAATGTGCTGGATGAGGCAAGGGCAAAGGGAATCGATATCTCACCCAAATATATTCCCGCCGAAGTGTTTGATAAACGGGCAGTTGAGAAAAATCAGGTGGTTTTTCATGACGTGGCATTCATCGAGGTCAAGCCCCATGTGAAGAAAAACACGGCCGCCATGGAACTGACCGATTTTTCGGTTTTTTACTCCCAGGATTCCATCGCCAGTGCAGAGGCGACACTGAGAAACAAAAAAAGTAAGATCGTTGTGGAAAAGGGACAAATCATCAAGGTGAGCAAGGACAAGGACGGCATCGTCCGCCGTGAGACCCTCACCCGGAAATGGACGGACTGGATTGATTACTGGGCAGTGGATTTTGACTTTGAAAGCAAAAAGGAAATTATCCGGGTTAATCGGAGTAATAAGGGCGCACAAATAAAAATAGACAGCAGTACCGAGCCAACTCAATTAACACTGGATGATTACGAAGAAATCTGGACCGGTGATTTTATTTTTGAAAACGAATGGCAGTCCTTCCGCACCAAGAAAAACCGCACCCTGGAACTGAAAAGCGTATTTCACGAATGCGTTCCGGGGAGGCGCAAGATAGCGGTGAAGGTGGTGGATATTTTCGGCAACGACACCATGACCATTGTTGACCTCAATATAGGAGGAAAAAATTAATGAAAAGAGACGACATTCTATCCATCTTGCGGGCATTTAAACAAAATACCGCTGAAAAATACGACATCACGAATATCGGCATATTCGGTTCATATGCAAGGGATGAAGCACAAGAAGACAGCGATGTGGATATTGTTTTCGAGACAAACACGCCCAATCTGTTTCGCACCGTGCGGATGAAGGCGGAGTTGGAATTTTTATTCTCCAGACATGTGGATGTGGTGCGCTTGCGCGCGAATATGAACCCGCGTCTGAAATCACGCATTATACGGGAGGCGAAATATGTCTGATCCTTGCCTGGTGATGGAACGGCTGGAAAATGTGCTGGAGGCATTGGAAAAGATTCTACGTCGGTTTTCCCATATCCAGACCGTTGATGACTTTGTGGATAGTGAAGCCGGAATGGAACGACTGGATGGCATTTGCATGCTTCTCATCGCTATCGGCGAGGCTTTCAAGCAGATCGACCGCAGCACGGGAGGAGAATTGCTTGCGCGCTATCCTGAAATAGACTGGGCCGGGGTTAAAGGTGTAAGGGATGTTATCGCGCATGAATATTTCGATATTGACGCAGAACAAATTTTTGGCATCTGCCAAACCGACATTCCGCCTTTATTTAATACCGTAAAAAAGATGATCGACGAAATTCGCGCTCATTAGCGATTACAATTTGGAGATTAACAATGGCCCTGCACCCTGACTTTCCTGAATCCCCTCACGCTATTTTAGATCCGGCAATCCGCTGGTTTCCGGCAGATGAAACTCTTAGGGAAACCGGCATGGAAAAATTGATGCCTCCGCTGGTCCCGAAACTACGGAAAAATGTAAAGGAGTGGCGGGATGCCGGTTATCCCGGCGCCTCCGATACCAGTCGATCACTTCTTAACTGGTGGTTTAACGTCCCGCATCTGGTTCCCCGGTTTGACGGCACCATGACAGAATTCCAGTATTACTTTGCTCAACGAGAGGCGCTGGAAACCATTATTTATCTGTATGATGTGGCAGCGGTTATCGATAAATACGACTTGATGCGGTTTGACAGCTCCGGCGCGGTCTCAACCGGCATGTTTGATGAGACCTGGCGTCGTTTTGTCATTAAAATGGCGACCGGCTCCGGCAAGACCAAAGTAATGAGCCTGGTCCTGGCATGGAGCTTTTATCACAAACTGTATGAACCTGAATCACAGCTTGCACGGAACTTTCTGGTGATTGCGCCCAATATCATTGTGCTGGACCGCATTTATAAAGATTTTGCCGGTCTGCGCATTTTTTCTGAAGATCCGGTCATCCCGGACAATGGCGTGGACGGTCGCAACTGGCGAGATGATTTTCAACTCACCCTTCATAAACAGGATGAGGTTCATATTACGCGACCTGTCGGCAACATCTTTCTGACCAACATTCACCGCGTCTATGCCGGTGAGGATATCCCGGCATCTCCTGATGACGAAAATACCATGGATTATTTTCTGGGCAAACGACCCACCGGCGCAACTAACGATTCCAAGGTGGATTTGGGAATGATTGTCCGGGACATCGAGGAACTTGCCGTGTTAAACGATGAGGCACATCATATTCACGATAAATCCCTGGCATGGTTCAAATCCATCGAGGATATTCACAACCGATTGAAACAGAAAGGTTCTGCGCTTTCTCTGCAAGTGGATACCACCGCAACGCCAAAACATAATAACGGCGCAATTTTTGTTCAAACGGTGGTGGATTATCCGCTGGTGGAAGCCATCTGGCAAAACGTGGTAAAACATCCGGTCCTGCCCGATGCTCCCAGTCGCGCCAAATTAACAGAACGTCAGAGCGCCAGATATACCGAAAAATATACCGACTACATCAACCTAGGCGTGATTGAATGGCGCAAAGCCTATGATGAGCATATAAAATTGGGGGAAAAGGCCATTTTGTTTGTGATGACCGACGATACCCGAAATTGCGATGATGTGGCTGAATATTTGAGAACAACTTATCCGGATTTCGCAGACAAAGATGCTGTTCTGGTCATTCATACCAAGAGAAACGGGGAGATTTCCGAATCCACTTCAGGCAAAGACAAGGACGAATTGGAGAGGTTGCGCAAACAAGCCAATGGAATTGATGCCCCGGATAGTCCATACAAGGCGATTGTCTCCGTGATGATGCTTAAGGAAGGCTGGGATGTGCGAAACGTCTGCACCATCGTGGGGTTGCGCCCATATACCGCACAGAGCAATATTCTGCCGGAACAAACACTCGGACGCGGACTGCGCAAGATGTATTCCGGGTTTATCCCGGAAGAGGTCAGCGTGATTGGTACGCCCGCTTTTATGGAATTTGTGGAATCCATCCAGGCGGAAGGGGTGGTTTTTGAGCAAAAGCCCATGGGTGAAGGCACCAAGCCCAAAACTCCGCTCGTAGTCGAGGTGGATAAGGAGAACGAAAAGAAAGATATCGAGATGCTGGATATTGAAATTCCTGTGCTGACCCCGCGCATTTTCAGGGAATACAAAAATCTGAGAGATTTGAACATCCATACATTGGAACACACACGGGTGGAATACCAGCAATTCTCCGAGGAAGAACAGCGGAAAATCATTTTTAAAGACATTACGACCGGCGAGATATCGCACACCACAACCATGGATACGACGGGGGTTGCCGATTATCGGAGCGTTATAGCTTTCTTTGCGCATGCCATCAAAAAGGACTTACGCCTGGTCAGCGGATATGACGTATTGTATGGCAAAATCAAATCATTTGTTGAGACCGAATTGTTTAACCGCACCGTGGAGTTGGAAAACCCCAACACTTTAAGAAACCTGTCTGAACTGACTGCCACCAAGACATTGATGGATACTCTCAAACGCGCGATTAACGCTCTCACCATTCAGGATAAAGGGGACGCTCAAATCCGGGACAGCATCAAATTGCGACAAATGCGTCCTTTTATGGCAAAAAATCAGGGCTACCTTATTCCGAAAAAAAGTGTCTTCAACCGGATTATCGGCGACAGCCATTTTGAACTGCGGTTTGCCGGATTCCTGGAAGATTGTAATGATGTGGTCTCTTTTGCCAAGAATTACCTGGCCGTCCATTTCAAGCTGGATTATGTGAACGCGGACGGTGATATTTCCAATTATTATCCAGATTTTCTGGTCAAGCTTTCCCACAAAAAAATTTACATCGTCGAAACAAAAGGCCAGGCTGATCTGGATGTTCCGCTAAAGATTGACAGGCTTCGCCAATGGTGCGAGGACATCAATCGGATTCAGTCAGATATTCGGTATGACTTTGTTTATGTGGATGAAGAAAATTTCAACGAATATAAGCCGGGTTCTTTTGAACTGCTGATTCAGAATTTCAGAAAGTACAAATGAAAATAGCAGAGGGAGTGTATTCCTAACCGTAAACTCCGCTTAAGGGACATTTTCTTGTTGAAAAAATTATGAATAAACCAAACCCGAAATATTTATATCATTATACATCCATCAACAATCTTGCTTTGATACTTAAGAGTAAAAAAATTCGATTCACAAGAGCTGATTTGGTGAATGATTTAGATGAAATAAACATAAAAGATAGACCTGAAATAAAAAAATCTGTCTTTATATCTTGCTGGACAGCGCAACAAAAAGATTCAATACCTCTTTGGAATTTATATGCTGATAATTTAAAAGGAGTTCGAATAAAATTAAAAAGTCCTATTTTTGCAAATGCATCAGGCCCATATATTTCTGAAAAGCACGGATGTTATTTGATAAATTTACTAAATTTATCAAATTTTATTAAAAGAAAAAATGATTATGAATGGGTAAAATATTTATTTGCTCCAATTAAAGTTGAATATAAAAAGGATAACAGCGTTAATGTCAATGGAGAAAATAATTCCATAATTGTAAAGAATATCGGCGCTGTCAAATTAGACCATTGGAGGTTTGAAAAAGAATACCGTTTTCTGGCATTAGCTAATCATGAATATTATGCGGAAACTGATAGTTTCCAAATTAAGAGTCCTCCCTATTATTCTGAAGTTAAAGCAGAACATTTAGATATCTGGATTGATGAAGAAATATTCAATCGAATTATAATAATGCCTGGGCCAAAATGCAAAGAACCAGAGAGAATTATCATTAATAGCTTGCTTGAAAAGTATACAACAAAAGGTAAAATTGCACGAATCAAATCGAAAGTTAGAATAAAATAACTTTTAAATAATTTTTTTATTTAAAGTAATTAGATGAAAGCCCTCAAAACAAAAGCCCATCTATGCAACTGCGTTTCTATCGGCGATATGCGGCGGAATGGTTTGAATTAAGGTTGCCGGGAATAAAAATACCAGAAATTGAATAGCGCCCTGAATATGAGAAAAAAGAAATTCCCAATCATCGACGAACTTGCTGATAAAGCCACAATCAAAATATCACCTGAGGGGGAGATGGTGTCACATCTTGATTTGTGATTTAACCTTATT
>CAZQLG010000213.1:0-5473 GCA_964594105.1 uncultured Desulfococcus sp.
GTTCTTTGGACCGTTTGAAATCAAAGCCGAGCTTGTTTTTCGCCTTTATAAACAGAGTAATCAGGCTGACCTTGGCACTGACCTGGGGCAGAATGACCAGATCATAGGATTCTTTACGCAGATGCCTGAAGAGCGTTAGCCAATCGTTAAGGGTTCCATTCCGGTTAAAGGTGATGAACTGATCAATGTTTTTTTGGTGTTTGACCATATCATAGGGGAGTGTCTGCAGTACCCATGTTAAATGGGCGTCGGGGTAGCCTTTGCGAAGCCCATTGACAAGGCCCAATGCATGGCTCGTATCACCGAGTGCGGAAGTTCGGATTAAACAGATTTTTTTCGCTTCAATTCTGGGCATTTTTTATATTGGTATTGGTTTTAAAAAAAATGATATATTCATCTTGTATAAAGTAATGTTTTGATCCAATAAAAAATCATATTTTGCTTGACACAAAAATATGAATCTATATGATTTTTTCCAAAAAATCAATCTATTATCTGTTTGGGGTCAATAAAACCACACGAAAAAGGGAAAAATGCTTATGAAGGTTGAGGTATCCATTGGTGAGCTGGTTGATAAAGTATCCATATTGTCCATTAAGCGAAGGAAAATAAAAAATGCGGAAAAATTGAAAAATATTCAAAAGGAATATGATATTCTGGTCAAAGCAATGGATGCTGAAGGCATTGACGTAACTTCTGAGGAATTTACGCGGCTGGAGGCAATCAATCTGAAATTATGGGATATAGAAGACCGAATCCGGTTAAAGGAAGCCGCTCACTCCTTTGACAATGAATTTATCGAACTGGCTCGCAGTGTCTATTTCATCAATGATGACCGTTCGGTCGTCAAGAAAGAGATTAATCTGAAATTCGGCTCCGACCTGGTGGAAGAAAAGGAGTATGTGGTGTATAAATAAGCCCTTTTTGAGAAAAAGGATGGTTTTTTCGGGTAAAAACATTTATTTTAAAATGTTATGAGTGAGTAGGTTCTAAATTAAAAAACAGCGTATTCTTGACTTTTGTCATTAATTTTCAGGCGGGGATATCAATTTTATCGTGGCAGACAGAAAATCATATTCATTATCTGTGATTATTATTGCCCAGAACGAAGCGGATCGGATTGAAACATGCCTTCAGTCTGTTTCAACAATCGCCGATGAAATCATTGTGCTTGACAGCGGCAGCGCCGATGGCACGGTGGATGTTGCTAAGAGATATACGGATAAAGTTTTTGAAACCGATTGGCCCGGATATGGTCCGCAAAAACAACGGGCCCTGGAAAAAGCTGCCGGTGAGTGGGTGCTGTCCATTGATGCGGATGAAGCATTATCGCCGGCGCTTTGCGGTGAAATTGACCGGTTGTTGCAAAATAACCCGGAAGCCATTGGGTATAAATTGTCCTGGGCGGTGACGATTTTTGGGCAGACATTGAATCATGGCAGGAGTGCGAGAGCCCCACTGCGATTGTTCAGACGGAATGGCGCCCGGTTTTCAAAGGATATGGTTCATGAAAAGATTCTATTGCCCAAAGGAAAAATTAAAAAGCTGAATGAGCGGTTGTTGCATTTTACCCATCGTGATTTCGGACATTATATGGAGAAAAACCGGCATTATGCGTGGCTGGGTGCACAAAAACGCTTTGTCTCAGGCAAAGCGGGATTTGGTTTGACCGGCGCAGCCCTAAGGGCGTTGTGGACTTTTATTCAAATCTATTTCATTCGCCTGGGATTTTTAGATGGCCGGGTGGGGTTTCTTGTCGCCGTCATGTACAGCCAGGGGAGTTTTAATAAATATGCCGGGTTATGGACATTAAGGCATCAGGTATTATTGAAGCAGAATGCGGAGACAGTGGAGGATAATTGAGAAAGTATTTATTTTTTATCAGTCAACTCTATGGGTTTGCCATTGTCAGGCCGCTTCAGGCTTTGATTGTCAGTCGCGGTGATGAGGTGGCGTGGTTTTTTGATAATCCGGAAAAATTACTCCCGAACCTTCGGCCCAGTGAGAAATTTTTGAAAACCGTTGCTGAAGTCAGGGCGTATAATCCCTGCGCGGTCTTTGTCCCGGGTAATGTCGTTCCGGATTTTTTTCCGGGAGTCAAAGTCGAATTGTTTCATGGGTTCCATGCCAGGAAGCGCAGTGGGAAAAGAGGACATTTCAGAATCCGGAATTTTTTTGATCTATACTGCACCCAGGGACCGGATACAACATTGCCGTTTCAGAAACTGGCAAAAAGACATGGTTTTTTTGAGGTCGTGGAAACCGGGTGGCCCAAAATGGATCCTTTGTTTGAAAACTATACAAAAGCACCGCCGAAAAAAAATCGCAACGTGGTGTTGTTGACATCAACCTTTACGCCCCGCTTAAGCGGGGCGCTGGCGCTGTTTAAAACCGTTAACCAAATCGCTGAAACCGGACCCTGGAAATGGCTGATCAATTTTCATCCCAAGATGGCACCCGAAGTGGTTCAAAAATATAAATCCATCCAAAGTGCAAAGCTGGTATTTGTTGAAACAGACGATATCATTCCTCTTTTAAAGGCCGCTGATGTAATGGTTTCAGATACCTCATCCGTTATCTCGGAGTTTCTGCTGCAGAACAAACCGGTGGTTACTTTCAGAAATCGCGCGCCCGGACCGCATCTTATAAATATCACTGAACCTGAAAAGTTAAAGGAAAGTATTTCGTATGCATTGACCCAGCCTGAAAGTCTGAGAAGAGAGATTAATAAATATTCCGATAATATCCATCCGTATCGGGACGGTCGTTCCAGTATTCGTGTTCTGGCGGCAACTGACCGGTTTGTTGTCAAAGGGCGTGCTCATCTTAAGCCAAAACCATTTAACCTGATACGAAGTTTAAAGGCAAGAAAGCAGATAGGGCATTACTGGTTTTAACCCGACACATAGGGCACCATGTCCTGCCTCAGTTATTTAACAACATATTTTCAAACATTTTTTGTGTATTGATAACCGTTGTCTTGATATTAAAGTCATTTTTGATCCGGTCTTGGGCCGCTATTGCCATCTGGTGTTTTTTATCCGGATTTGAGAACAGTCTTATGATGGCATCCGCAATGGCTTTGGCATTCATGGGCGGGATGACAAGGCCGCATTTATTGTCAATCACCAGCTCCGGCAGGCCGCCGACATCAGTTACAATGGGAACGGTTTTAGATGCCATGGCTTCAATGACTGCCCGGGAGAGGCCTTCCCGCCTGGTGGAGGGCATGATAAACGCATCACTGGCAGCAAAAATGGCGGGTGCGTTTTTTCTGAATCCGGCCAAAATGATATTTTTTTTAAACGGGCTGCGGTTAATTTTGGCCAGCAGCTTTTTATCCTCCTCAAGGCTGCCCAGAAGCAGGAAATAAACCGGTGCCTCCGGAGGAAGATAATTGGCGGAATTAATTAGATAATCGATTCCTTTGTGCGGTCTGTTTCGACCGGCAAATGTGACGATAAACGCATTTTTAGGAAGTTTAAATTCGGACAAATTGGCAGGCGGCTGCCGGTACCAGGAAATATCATGTCCTTTATAAATAGCAACAACCTGGTCTGTCGGTATTTTTTTTCCCAAAAAATTCATTTGAATGATATGGTTACGAACCGCATTTGAAACACATACAATTCGGTTTACCCGGGGATGCAGGTGCGTGGTCAAAGAAGATGGGGAGGTAAAGCTGATATTGCCAACGGTGCCGCGATAGGTGGCAATTTTGAAGTTCATGCCCCGTGTCGCAATCATTACATTTGAGGTGGCCTTATTGTTGAAACAATACAGAATATCATACCGATGTTTTTGAAGATGCTGTTTTAAGTATCGAATGCCCGATAAACTGAATCGGGTATTTAAAATCAGATCATATGCAGTTATACCGGACCGGGCCAACCGGTCATAATAATTTCCGGTGGGGTTGCAGATGACGCTGATATCCACCCCCGCATTTTTTAATCCAATAAATAATTCTGTTTCCGGCAAATCACTGCGATCGGTGATGCAGAGAACCTGATAATTTGTTGGTTTTTCTGTATGTTTTTTAATAAGCATCATTCGGGACAATGTTAAAAAAAGATAAGATTCTTTTAAATTCCATAAAATAAGTAGACCATGGCGTCTACAATTTATATATCTCTGCGATGATGATAATAATGTCTGGACATGGATAAAATGGCAGCCGTTAATATCATATAAACGCTGATATTAATATTGCGGTAAAAAATTGTCTCTGTTACGGCAAAAAGCATGAACGATACAATCAGCATGATACCGGTATAGGCCATGTCTTTTTGCGGCCCTTTTTTCCTGACGGCGGGTATGAATATGAACAACGGTGACAGAAATATGGCAAGAATAATAAATAGTCCGGTCACGCCATAGGCTGCCATATTCGTGAGGTAATTATTGTGGGGGGAATAAAATTTTTCAATTGCCTCAGGGACTTCATTTTGTGCGGCTTTGGCCTCAATAATGTCATTGTATCCGTTTTTTCCGGTGCCGCAGATGGGAGATTTTTTAAACATTTTCCAGGCTTCGGTCCACATGGCAAGTCTAACCACATAGGGGCCGGTCCCTTTGCCGTTAAAAAAAGCATGTGCCTGGGTAAAACCGGTTCGGAAACGCTGATTTATTGTTGAGCCAGGCATGAAATAAAGACCGGCGGATAAAATGGTCAAAGACAGGATCATGGCGAACCGTTTACGCCATGGGAACCTGAAAGAACCGAGCTGAATGAAAAAAATAATTGCAAGAAATGGAATGGCAAGGATCGCACCGCGGGTGCCGGAAAGAAAACCTGCCAGAATACCGCAGACAATCGCCATCACAGGTAAAATGATCAGCGCCGGGTGCGTTTTGTGAAAATACCGGATTCCGGCAAAGCTCATAAAACCAAACGCAAGAGAGAGCTGGCCAAAGGTGATTGGGGTATAAGCACCTGAAACTCTCATGGCCTCTATAACTGTCATCGTGTTGTGAGCGCTTGAAGTAGCGGCAGGCAAGCAGAGATTGAAGATATAATTGATTGAAAAAAATCCGCAAAGAATTGCCGCGATTGCCGAACCATACCAAATTGTCCAGGGTTTTAATCCGGTTCTGTGGAATAAAAAATAAATCGGCACAAAGGCAAGAAATCGCAGCTCATGATCGAGATTCCAGTGAAAAGAGGCGCTTTGTCTGAATAAACCGTTTGCCAGAAAAAAGAAAACACATACGAAAAAATATAAAGCAAATGACCACAGGATGTTTTTTTCACTGGGGCTGATTTCGGGTATTTTTTTTCTGGTAATCCATGCATAAAGTTCGACCAGAACAAGGATGGCTAAAATAGTGCTGGCCGAATGTTTAACAAGATTGCACAGAATCGGCAAAAGAAAAACAGATAAAAATACGATTATTCGGAAATATTTTGACATTATGGTCGTCTTAAAAAAAGTTATCGTTAATATAAGCTCGTTGCTTTCATATGATGAAT
>CAZQLG010000214.1:0-2335 GCA_964594105.1 uncultured Desulfococcus sp.
TTTAGAATTTTTAGAAAGGAGCCATTCTTCTGTGCAGCCTTGAGTCTTTTTCTGTGAATGCTGCTTGGGTATGATTTTTCTTGTTTCATCATTTTTAAAAAGATATGTTGTAATGTCGTCATATTTTCGGAAGCATTGTTTTTTCGCACACGGTTGTATTGACTGGATACTTACAGGTATTCATCTTCTTGCCCAGGCATGATATTTTTCAAGCCATTTCAGAATTTTTTCCGGGGCATGGGCTCTTTTCCATTCGCCGGCTGCATATTTGTTCGCTTCCGCCATGGTGGGATAGGTATGAATGGTCCCCAGGATTTTGTTGAGACCCAGCCCGTGTTTTACGGCAAAAACGTATTCCGAAATAATATCCCCCGCATGTGCGCCGACAATGGTGACGCCCAGAATTTTATCCGTGCCGGGTTTTGTCAGTACTTTGATATAGCCGTGGTCCTCGGAGTCGGCAATCGCCCGATCCAGATCATCTATATTATATCGGGTCAGTTCATAAGCGATATTTTTTTCCTTAGCGTCGCGTTCATTAATCCCGACCCGGGCGACTTCCGGATCAGTGTAGGTTGCCCAGGGAATTGCGCTATAATCAACCTTAAACGATTTAATCTTGCCAAAAAGTGCATTGACCGATGCATACCAAGCCTGATGCCCGGCCACATGGGTAAATTGATAAGGCCCAACCACATCGCCTGCACAATAGATGGTGGGGATGCTGGTTTGAAGAAATTCATTGGCGGCAATCGTTTTTCTCGTTGTCAGCGCCACGCCTAATTCTTCCAGTCCGAATCCGCTGATGTTGGCCGCACGCCCGACTGCCACCAGGATTTCATCAAATTCCACGAAAACGTCTTTGCCATTGTACTCACAAATCAGTGTTTTCGTGTCCCCTCCAATTTTTACCTCTTTGGCCCGGTGCCCGGTCAGCACGGCAACGCCTTCGCTTTCAAGTTTGTCTTTTATCAAATTTGCTACATCCGCATCTTCCCGGCCCATGATTTGAGGCATCATTTCCACCTGGGTGACGGTCGACCCCAGGCGGCAAAATGTCTGGGTCAGCTCGCATCCAATGGGGCCGCCCCCCAGGATAACCAGCCGCTTTGGCAGTTCTTTGATTTCCCAAACACTATCTGATGTCAGATACGTCACCTTTTCCAAACCGGGAATAGGGGGAACAAACGGACGCGCACCGCTGGCAATCACAATTTTTTTTGTGGTCAGCGTTTTTCCGTTGACCTCCACCGTATACGGGGAGGTTAGTTTAGCATCTCCGGAAATGCATTCCACGCCGAGCTTGCTATAGCGCTCCACAGAATCATGCGGTTCAATTTTTTGGATAATTTTGTGTACCCGTTTCATTACCTGAGCAAATTCAAATTGAATATCTCCGCTTTCAAACCCGAATTCTTTTGCCCGTTTGACATAGGATAATATCTTTGCTGACCGAATGAGTGCCTTGCTCGGCACACACCCGGTATTTAAGCAGTCGCCACCCATTTTGTGCTTTTCAATGAGTGCCACTTTTGCCCGAACTGTTGCCGCAATATACGATGTTACTAACCCGGCGGCCCCGGCCCCGATCACCACCAGATTATAATCAAATTTTCTGGGTCTGGGATATTTTGCCATCACTTTGCGTGCCTTGATCATTGCGATAATCTTTTTGGCGATTAATGGGAAAATGCCCAGCAGAACAAACGAAAAAATCAGCCCTGGCGACAAAATACCTGATAAAGAATCGATTTTTGCCAGTTGTGTGCCGGCATTGACAAAGACAAAAGTTCCGGCCAGCATCCCAATCTGGCTGACGATATAAAATATGCCCACCCGGATGGGGGTCAGCCCCATCACCAGATTGATGACAAAAAACGGAAAAACAGGCACCAGGCGCAAGGTAAATAAATAAAAAGCCCCGTCCTTTGCAATCCCCTCATTGATAGCGTTTAGTCTGTCACCAAATTTGTCCTGAACATAATCCTTTAATAAAAATCGGGCCACCAGAAAGGCCAGTGTGGCACCGATGCTGCTGGCAAAAGAAACCAGCAATAAACCGATCCAGAGACCAAAAATCGCGCCGCCGGCCAGTGTCATAACAGCAGCACCGGGGAGTGACAATGCCGCCACCAGAATATATATGGCCATGTAAACTGCCATGGTCATGAACTGATGGTCGGCATGATATGTTTCTAGGGCCAGTTGCCGGGATTTGAGATAATCAAACGTCAGATACTGTCCCAGGTCAAACGCAAAAAAGATGATTACCAGCGCGGCAATGGTCAGCAAGATCATAATTTTGGAAAATTTTGAGTTCATTTTCTTCTCCGAT
>CAZQLG010000214.1:2435-5467 GCA_964594105.1 uncultured Desulfococcus sp.
CATCAGTGATAATGCGGCCGCAATATTTCCGGATCACTTTTCCTCTCCATGCCGCCGTTTTGAATCCACTGGGTAATATTTTTTTCGGAACGGGCAATTAATTCATCGGTTCGTGAAAAATTAAATATCGAAATATCCAGCGGGCACAGACACGGGAGCACAATAATCTCAGATGAATCGCCGTATTTTTCCATGTCAGATTTTAACCGGTGTGACACTGCCAGATTGAGCGTCTGCAGCGCCATCTCCACAATTTTTTTTGGCGGCGTATTCAAACCGCAACTCATGCCGGTGGGAAAAACAATCACCCGGTCCGCACCCTTGGTAATCGCCACGGAAATGGGGGTATTGTTTGTCACGCCGCCATCAATTAGATAGTGATCCCCGATTTTTACCGGTGGAAATACACCCGGTATCGCTGAACTGGCAAGAAGCGCATCAATTGCCGGTCCCTTTGAAAACGAAACTTCAATCCCGTTAAACAGGTCCGTGGTAACAATATGGCAGGGAAGTTGCGTCTTCTCCAGCCTGTCAAAAGACAGGTGTTTTTTAATAAGATGTTTTAGCGGCTTCACGCTGCAAATATGATTGCGCCAGGATAAAAAACTGAGCGCTTCGGCAAGAGGAGACACCTGAAATACATTCTGGCGTTTAATGCCCTTCCATATTTTTTCAAGGCGCAACGCGCCCTGTTTTGACGGATCTGATGCAAAAAAAGTCGCATTCATTGCGCCTACCGAAGCGCCGACCAGAAAATCCGGTGTGATGCCGGCAGATGTCACGGCTTTTAACATGCCGACCTGAACCGCGCCCAGGCTGCCCCCGCCGGCAAATACAAACGCGGTTTGTTTCTTTTTTTTCATAAAAGCAGCGCCTTCTCTTTACTCTTCATAGGCGGGATCAAACATGTCCATGAATTTTAAAAATGCCACTTTGCCGCCGTCAATGTCAAATTGAGTGGCTATGGTGGTGATGGGGTTTCTTAATTTACCCAGCATTTCCTTGAATATTTTAGAATCCACCGTAACGGTAATGTCCGGGTTTTCATAGCGTTCGGGCTGGATTTCCGTTACCCCGCGCCGAACCTGAACAAAATAATTTTCATGGGTGTCCGGGAAAATAAACTGCACGGTCTTTTCCACATCCGCGCTTTTTTTCGGGTCCAGATTGACGGCCAGGGACTCAAAAAAACGGGACATGGGAAACGAGTGCACCATTTCCGGGGTTGGTTTTCCCTGCTGGTGAATGGTGAGCCCCTGGCCCAGTTCCGCAGCACAAGTCAGGTAATAATGCCTTGCATTGGGATTACTCTGTCGTTCGCCTATGGCAATCAAGGCTTTGACACGAAGATCAGCAACACTTTTATTGTTCGGGGTTAGCTGCATCAGGTAATCCGTGAGTTCCAGAACCCATTGATAATCACTGTCATTAAAGGCTTTTTCAGCTTTAAACTGGAGTTCGTTGTTTCCGCCGGCCAGTTTGGCAATTTGCCGGGCCCGTTTGTCCGGGGACAGGGGAAAGAGCTGGGAGGGGTTGCCGTCAAACCAGCCCAGGTTGCCGTCAAAGATGGATCGCACCGACCATGCCACCGTTCCATAAAATTCCTGCAGATAAGGCGATTTTGCCAGGTGCGGCGGCAGGTGGATGGTCTCCACCAGCTCATCCGGGGTCAGCCCCATGTTGATGCCGCGAATGGTCTGGTCGTGCACATAGGCGATGCCGTCACGATAATCCGTGAGAATCCGGTAAATTTTGTCTGCGCCCATTATGGGGCCGGTATGGCAGGGTACCAGGTATTCCGGTTTCAGTGCCCGCATTTTGTCCAGGCTGTTGACCCATTGTTTGACATCACGGAACATGGTGCCCCGGATAGTATACAGGTTGGGAAAGGTCTTGTAAATATTGTCCGCCGGGATCAACACTTTTTTGTCCGGCAGCCAGACAACAATCTGGTCATCGGTTTCACCCGGCGCATGAATCAACTGAAACCGGATACCGGCAATTTCTTCACTTAATTCATCAGAAAAAGTCCGGGTGGGGCGCACCGTTCCCATGGTGCTGTCCTGGTTTAAATTCAGCCGTGCGCCGATACCTGCATTAACCAGACCGTTATCATCTAAAAAATTGCCGAACATTCGCATGCTTCGGCGAGTGATTACGGGACGCAATATGGTGACCACCCGATCAATATAGCCGCTGGTGGTTTCATGGGCATAAACCGGGATAGACGGATTGTCAGCAAATACGGATGCGCCGAACACATGGTCCGCATGGTTATGGGTGTAGATGACGGCTTTGATGGGTTTTTGCGTAATCTGTTCAAATGCTTTGCGGACTTCTGCGGCGACTTCCACGCATTCCATGGTGTCGACAATAATCACCCCATCATTGCCTTCCAGCAGGATCGAGTTGGCCAGCCCAAAGCCGATGGCGACATACACGCCGTCAGTGACCTTTTCCACCCGTTTTTTAAATTCTTTGCTGTGCTTTTTTAATGCATCCACGGTCTGGATATTCTCAAAGGCGGCCTTTTCATGGCGTTCCTTGCAACCGATAACACAGAGTATAAGAAAAAATACAACGATAATACGGGGTGTCATAAATTTCATGGAATGTGTCCTTTATTATTAAGTTTTTTTGCCCCAGTCTTCCACCTTCCACCTGTCTGTTAATCCTGTTTATTGGCCCGGTGCTTTAATATCTCAAGAAACAGGTTCGTCCGGTCAAAATAGACTTCATTGCGGCGGATTAATCCATTGCCATTAAACTGAACAAAGCATACGCCGACAAATTCGAGTTCTTTTTCCCCCACCGGAATCATGGCATGCCATTTATTTAAAAATCCGTCTTCCATGGGGATTCCTTCGATCTGGGTCCATACCCATTTTGGGTTTTGGGCGAGTAGTTTACGAAAATAGGCAAGGAGCTTTTTTTTTCCTTTTACCCCATCCGGGATTCCCGGGTCCAGGTATACTACTGCCATGTTCCGAAAGTTCCTTCCTCGCCATTCGCAATTTAAAATAACCAAATAA
>CAZQLG010000215.1:0-5443 GCA_964594105.1 uncultured Desulfococcus sp.
ATTTTTATTTCTTTTTTTGGAGTTTTCTGAGTTTTCTTGGTAAAAGCATGATTCAAAACAATTAAATCATCACCATCAAAAAACCGAACAAACGGAAAATGTTATTTCCATATTGTACTCGAACTTCCCAAAGGCCATCAGTACCAACCATTTTTTGGAAAAATTTACGAGGAACAATGTCAATATTTTCAATCAAATCAAGAACAAAGAAAACTTTTTCAACTTGCTTGCCTGAAAGAGAGTCCAAAAAGCTGGTTATTGGACATTTATCATTTGGAAATTTATAGAAAATTATTTTTCTCATGATTAAAGTTAGCATATACGCTAACATGAAACAACTATAAAAATGCATCCCACCGAAGTTGCATTATAAGGGACCGAGGGCGGTCGCGCCTACCCCTTTGTACGAATTTACTATGTTTTCAATAAAATCTCCTCAGCTTCACGCTGCCTGTTTTTCAAATAAATAAAATAACTCAAATAATTAAATAAAATTTTTACTTATTCAAGCAGCTCTGTTATAATTAGCTATAATTATAAGATTATTTTATTTTGCGCGAGGTTTTATTTTTTCCTTGACAAGAATCAATTCTACAATTACTATAATAACTAAAATAACCATTTTTAAAAAGGAGCAATAGATCATGGATGATGTTTTTACAGTGTATACAGCCAGTCAATACTGTAAAGTCTCCCCGCAAACCATCATCAACTGGATCGATTCCGGATATATCAATGCCTATAAAACCCCGGGTGGTCACCGGCGGATAAGTGTCAAAGACCTGGAATCCTTTATGGTAAAACAGGGGATGCCGATTCCTTCGGAAGTGGCAGATGATACCCGAAAACGGATACTGGTGGTGGATGATGATCCGATTATTGTGGAATCCATTGTTCAGTCACTGGAAGAAGATGAACATGATTACGAGGTCATTTCTGCATCTGACGGATTTGAAGCCGGATTGCAGGTGAATCATTTTAAGCCGAATCTTTTAATCCTCGATATTATGATGCCGGACATCAAAGGCTATGATGTGTGTAAAAAAATTAAATCCAGTGAAGAGACGAAACACACCAAGATAATCGTATTATCCGCATATCTGGATGAAGAAAAATTTAACAAGATGAAAGAATATGGTGCCGATGCCTGTTTTTCCAAACCCCTTCCGCTCTCTCAGTTAAAAATCGAAGTGGCCCGACTTCTTGAATCCTAAATAAAGGATGGCGCCCCACCTGGCAAGGAGGCATGAATGAAGTTAAAAGAAGCCCTTAAACGTAAAGATTTTGTTGTCACATCCGAAGTCCAGGCACCCATGGGACAGGAACCTGAAGAACTTGTCGAGAATCTCAAGATGGTCCGGGGGCGGGTGGATGGCGTATCGTTGTCGGAAAATGAATTTGAAGGGGTTGTCGGTGATACCATTAAAACCTGCGAGGTATTAAAAGAAAACCGGTTTGAATCCATTTATCAAACAACCACCCGGGACAAAAATCGACTTCAGCTCCAGAAGGATTTGATCGATGCCCATGATGCGGGAATTGATAATCTGCTGGTGTTTACAGAAGATTATCGGATCACCGGTGACAGTCTTCAGGAAATGATGTTTTTTCATGTGGATGCCGGCAAGCTCAATTCCGTATTAGCGCATATTCGGGAAGGCCGAACCGTGGAAGGCCAGGAACTCGCGGCCAAGGCGGAATTTCTTCTGGGGTCGGGCGTGGAATCTTCCTGGGGGAAAAATGTACCGGATTTGGAAATGAAGGAAATGGAGGAAATGACGAAAATGGGTACGGGTTATTTTTTGACCACACCGATTTTTGATCTGGACCGTTTTGAAAAATTTTTAAGCCGGAGCAATACTTTTGGCGTGCCGGTTATTGCGGAAGTCATGATTCTGAGAACCGCCGGAATGGCCCGATTCCTCAATCGCCATTTAAAATCCGGCCTGGTTCCTGAATGGATGATCCAGAAATTGGCCAAAGCCGTTGATAAAGAAAAAGCCAGTATGGAATTGTTTGCGGATACCGTCAAAGGGTTAAAAGACCTTTGTCAGGGTGTCCATATTATTACAATCGGGGGTGAAGAAAAGCTGAGACATTATCTGGACGCTGCTGAATTGAAATAATTTTACATATCTCATCTGAAAATACGACCTGAGCTTAAAAAAATATTCGTGCCCTTGCAACCTAATACAGGGAGCCGCTTGTGGAAAGTATTTTTCTCAAAATCAACGGTCAAAAAGTTACCTGCCCTTCCGGCACCACCATATTAGAGGCTGCCGAGCAAAATGGTATTAAAATTCCGACACTCTGTTATCATCCGGATCTGAAGCCTTATGGCGCTTGCCGGATCTGTCTGGTGGAAGACCAAAAAACAGGCCGATTGATGGCGTCGTGCGTAACGCCTGCCGCACCGGATATGTCCATATTAACCGATACCCCCCGGATTCTCAATCATCGCCGGAATATTGTGCGGTTGATGATGGCGGAACATCCCGAGTCATGCATTGTCTGCAGCAAGGGAAATCGGTGCGAGCTGAGAAAAATAGCCGCTGATCTGGGTGTCGGTGATTCCGGCCTCTATCCCATGCCCAATTACACGCCGTATGAACAGGTGAATCCTTTTATAATCAGGGATCTCAGTAAATGTATTCTTTGCGGAAAATGTATCCGGGCAGATCATGAACTCGTGGTCACCGGCGCCATTGACTATAATCATCGGGGGTTTTCTTCCCGTCCGGCAACTCTTTATGAAAAACCCTTAGAAGATTCCATCTGTACTTTTTGCGGGACGTGTGTCTCTATTTGTCCGACCGGCGCGCTGTCCGTCAAAAATACCCGGTATGTGGGTACCCCTGAAAAGGAAGTCAATTCCATATGCGGGTTCTGTGGGGCCGGATGCAGTCTGACAATGGGTGTCTCCGGTGATAAAATTGTTGAAGTGAATCCCACAAAACGCAAAATTTCGGTGAATGGGGCCACTCTTTGTATGCGCGGTCATTTTGCAAACGATTTTATCAATTCTCCCGACCGATTGACCCGGCCGATGGTGCGGTCCCAGGAAGAGGAACAGGTGCCTGTTTCCTGGGAAGACGCTTTTGCACGCATTACCACCCGATTGTCTGAAATCAAACGCAAACACGGATCGGAAAGTATCGCGTTTATCGGATCATCCAAATGTTCCAATGAAGAAAATTATTTTTTTCAGAAAATTGCCCGAGAAATTTTTGCGTCTTCCAATGTGGTTAATGGCGGTTATGCATCCGGCCAGAAACTCCTGTTATATATTGATGATCGGACCCATGGGAGCTGTCGCGTCATGCCCCTTGCCGATCTGGAGAATGCCGAAGTGATTTTTGTCATCAATACGGACCCCGAACAAACTGTGCCGGTGGCCGGCTATCATATCAAACGGGCGGCGAAGAAAGGTGCCCGGCTAATTGTTGTTGACGCATTCAAAACAGACCTGACAGCGCTGGCATCGGTCTGGATACGCCCGGTTTTATCTGAAACCATCCAGTATTACGCAAGCGATATAATCAATGCACTGGCCGGAGAAATGATTAAGTCCGGTTCCCATGACAATGATTTTATTAACCAGTATACCGAAGGATTTGAGCCATACGGCGCATCCGTTTCAAGTTTTGATGCCCAAGAAATTTTTAAACAAGCCACGGTTCCCTTAGCGGCTTTTAACCAGGCCCTTGAATTAATCAAAGGACGTAAGATTGCTTTTGTTGTCGGCGCCGATACGCTGACCTATCCGGATGGCAATCCGCTCATTGACGCCGTCATTAACTTAGCGTTACTGTCCGGCAGCATAGGGGCAACGGGGGGTGGTATCTATGTTCCGGCCATTGAAAACAATTTGGTCGGTGCCATGGACATGGGGACGGTTCCGGATCGATTGCCCGGCAGAGAGAGCATCCCGTCGGGAAAAAAGATGGGCCTGGATCTGGCGGCTTTTATCGCGGCTGCTGAAACTGGCGTGGTCAAGGCGGCTTATATCATGGGAGAGAACCTGTTAAGATCGTTTCCCCAGCCGGATCGGGTTGCCGCCGCCTTGCAGAAGCTGGAATTTCTGGTGGTCCAGGATATTCTCCGTAACCGGACAACGCAATTGGCCGATGTTCTTTTACCTGGCGCGGCAGTCTATGAAAAACACGGATCTTTTACCAATATGGAAGGGCGCATTCAGACATTTGAACCGGTTGCACCGCCGCCCGGTGAGGCTAAGGCGGACTGGGATATTCTGGCGCAAGTGGCAAAAGTAATGGGCCATCCCGAGCAATACCCAAAAATAGAAAAGATCAGACAGGAAATCCGGCGGAAGGTGCCCATGTATCAGGGGCTTGGGAATCATCATCAGGGCTGGATTAAAAACAATGAAACCGGCAACCCGTTTTTAAGCAGCAATGCAAAGTTTACATTGTTGCCGGCATTTCCGGTCGTCGGTGCAAAATCGGCAGCCACAGGAAAACGGGATGCTGCCTATCCGTTGCTGGCAAAAATCACTTCGTTTCGGTTTCATCTGGGCAGTGGCACACGAACCAGCCGGTCGGAGCGAATCAGGGCGTATGATCAAAAAGGGGAGATTGAAATTTCTTCTGTGGATTACCGCACCCTTGCGTTAAACGGTGCCGGGCGTATTCGTGTCAAATCCGAATTTGGCGAAATAGAACGGGAATGTAAGCAGAATAAATATTTGTCTGCCGGACAGGTGGTTATTCCCATGGGCGTCAATCATAATGACGCGATGCATCTTGTGGGCCTGACGCAAGGGGAATATCCGGATTTTTCAGGCCAGACATTCAGCCGGGTTATGATTGAAAAAATTTAACCAGGGAGTGAAATTTAAATGGATCCGAAAGAAATTGACTGGAATAAATTAACCGCCATTATTGAAAAATATCGGACCCGGAAATGGAGCCTGATTCCATTACTCCAGGAAGTTCAGGAAGTGTACGGATTTATTCCACCGGAATCGATCGAGCCTATTGCGGAATCCCTTCATATGATGCCGGCACAGGTTCAGGGGGTCGTCACGTTTTATTCCGGTTTTTCACTTAAACCGAAAGGTCGGTATGTGCTCAAGGTTTGTCGCGGTACGGCCTGTCATGTAAAAGGCAGCAGAAGTATACTTCGGTATGTAAAAAAAGAGCTTGATCTGGAAGAGGGTGAAACCAGTGAAGACTATCAATTCACACTGGAAACGGTTGCCTGCCTTGGCGCTTGTTTTCTGGCTCCCACAATGATGGTAAACCGGGATTACTTTGGGAAACTGAACCCGACCAAGGTGTCCAGCGTATTGGAACAATACAGCAAAAACAAGGAGGATGATGGATAAGCATGAATAAACTAACATCCATCGGACAGTTGGAATGGCTTCGCAATAAAATTCTTGCTGAGACAAATAAGGAAAAAACACAAGTGCATGTTTGTA